>JABGWC010000039.1 GCA_018645765.1 Gammaproteobacteria bacterium
CGCCCGATATCGACCGGTGCTGGGCTTTGTGTCGACCCCATAAATTTTCGAGCGCTTCAGAGATTTCCCCAACGGTGGCTCGGGCGCGCGCGGCGTCCACCGCCAGCGCCAGTAGGTTCTCCGACTCCGAGCCTGCGCCTTTTGCCAGCAAGGCTAAAGCCGCATCACAGGCGCCCTGATCTCGCTCGGCTTTTACCCGCGCTAATTTTTCGACTTGGGATATCCGCACAGCACTGTTATCAATATCCAGCACATCGATCTCAGGCTCAACCTCCAGCTGGTATTTATTTACCCCAACAATCACTTCTTCGCCGCGATCGATGCGCGCTTGACGTTGAGCTGCCGCCGCTTCGATGCGGAGTTTTGGCATACCGCTTTCAACCGCTTTGGTCATGCCCCCCAGCGCCTCAACTTCCTCAATCATGACCCGGGCCTCGGCAACCAAGGCCGCTGTTAAAGACTCGACATAATAAGAGCCCGCCAAAGGGTCCACCACATTGGTGATGCCGGTTTCTTCCTGAATCAGCAGCTGGGTATTGCGCGCGATCCGAGACGAAAACGGCGTCGGCAGAGCCAGCGCTTCGTCAAAAGAATTGGTGTGCAAAGACTGAGTACCGCCTAAAACCGCAGACAGCGCCTCGATCGTCGTGCGCATAATATTGTTGTAAGGGTCTTGGCTGGTCAAGCTGACCCCAGAGGTCTGGCAATGGGTTCGCAGCACCCAGGAATTACTATTTTTTGGCGCAAACTTCTCCTGCATCATGGTTGACCAAAGGATGCGTGCGGCGCGCAGCTTTGCGATTTCCATAAAGAAATTCATACCAATGCCGAAAAAGAACGACAACCTTGGCGCGAACGCATCCACATCCAGCCCCCGATCGATCGCTGTTCGAACATATTCGAGCCCATCGGCGATCGTGAACGCAAGCTCTTGAACATTCGTCGCTCCGGCTTCCTGCATATGATAGCCACTGATCGAGATGGAATTGAATTTCGGCATCTTCTCTGCGGTGTAACCAATAATATCCGCCACAATCCGCATGGAGGGCTCGGGTGGATAGATGTAGGTATTGCGGACCATAAATTCTTTCAGGATATCGTTCTGCAAGGTGCCGGCAAGCTGCTCGGGCGCCACGCCCTGCTCTTCGGCGGCAACGATATAACTCGCCATAACGGGGAGTACCGCGCCGTTCATGGTCATCGATACCGAGACCTGATCGAGCGGAATGCCGTCAAATAAAATCTTCATGTCTTCGACCGAGTCGATGGCAACGCCGGCTTTACCAACATCGCCCACAACCCGAGCATGGTCAGAATCGTAACCGCGGTGGGTCGGCAGATCGAAAGCAACGGACAAGCCTTGCTGACCTGCTGCCAAATTCGCCCGGTAAAAGGCATTGGATTCTTCAGCGGTTGAAAATCCGGCATATTGCCGAACGGTCCAGGGCCGGCCGGCATACATCGTGGCCTTGGGTCCCCGCGCAAACGGACTGAATCCTGGAAGGCCGTTCAAGTGATCAATCCCTGCCAAATCTTCTTGGGTATAAACCGGCTTCACCGCAATGCCTTCAGCCGTCTGCCAAGTCAGGCCTTCGACCGGGCGGCCTCTTAATTCTTTTGAGGCCAACCCCGACCACTGCGCTAAATTGGGCTTTTCCTGATCCGTCATCGCTCCCTCCCACTAACCACTCATTATTGATGCTTTAAGGCTAAGCAGTCTATCGAATCCAGAGAAACACTGAAACCTACGACAACTTGCAAGCCTCGGGGTAATGCAAGCGGGTTAGTCCGCCTGGGCCCGCGCCTCGGCGGTGATCCAATCGGTCATCGTTTGCTCAAGCATCGACAAGGGAATTGCACCGTTTTCCAGCATCCGGTCGTGAAACCGGCGCAGATCAAACCCATCGCCCAATGCCGCCGATGCCCGCTGGCGAAGCTCCGACATCTTTAGTTGGCCAATCTTGTAGGCCAGCGCTTGGCCTGGCCAGGAAATATAACGATCGATCTCATTCACGATATCGAGCTTCTTACGCGGCGCATTGGCGACAAAGTAGGCGATCGCCTCGTCCCGCGTCCAGCCTTTATAATGCATCCCGGTATCCACCACCAAGCGCACCGCCCGCCACATGTCATAACTTAATTGCCCAAAGCGGCTGTAAGGATCCTGATAGAGTCCAACATCATAGCCGAGGCGCTCGCTATAAAGACCCCAGCCCTCGGTAAACACCGTGTATCCGGAATAACGTCGAAAATTCGGTAGTCCTTCGAGTTCTTGTTGCAATGCAATTTGCAAATGATGACCTGGCACCGCTTCGTGCACGGTCAACACTTCAATTTCAAATTTGGGTCTGGCCGACGGATCATACAAGTTAACCCAGTAATATCCGGGGCGACTGCCGTCGGCAGCAGGCCGGGTGTAGTAAGCGGTGGTTGTGTCCGGCGCGACCGCCTCTGGAATGACCTGAATGCCATAGGGCATACGAGGCAACTTAGTGAACAATTGCACAAGAGTTGGGTCGATCTGTTTTGCCGTTGCCTGATAGGCCTGCAGCAGGTCTTTCGCATCCGTGTAATAAAACTGCGGGTCGTTACGTAAAAACTCAAAAAATGCCGTTAAGGACCCCTTAAACTCGACCGCTTTCATGACGGCTATCATCTCTCCGCGGATCCGCGCCACTTCCGTCAGTCCAATTTGGTGCACGTCCTCTGGTGTCAGATCGGTCGTGGTGAAGGCCCGCACTCGAGACTCATAGTAGGCCCGGCCATTGGGTAAGCTTGAGGCCCCAATATCCGCTCGGCAGGCGGGAAGGTAGGTCTCGGTAAAAAACGCATAGAGCTTTTCGTAGGCTGGTATTACCTTGGCCGCAATGACCGTTTGCGCGGCGTGCTGCAATCGGACTTGATCCAGCGCCGCCATTGCCGCCGGCATCTGCTTGAACGGTTTGTAGAACAAACTGTCGGTTGCCTGCGCAACCAGCTGCTTTTCGATCTGGGCAGGTACTCGGCCCATGGTGATCTTGGGCGGCACATAGCCCTGCTCGATCCCCTGCGTCATCAGATCAATGGTTTGATCCATGAGCACATCAATCTGTTCGAGTCGCGCCAGCCAATCTTCAAAGTCCTGAACGCTTTGCAGTCCCAGCCGATCGCCCGTTTCATCCAGTGTTTGAATCCCGCCACGTTGGCTAATCGGCATCAGATGCGTTGGGTGTTCTGCTGCCGCCGCGCGTTCGCTGTAGGCCTGAAAAAAGAGCTCGTAATTCACCCTGTCCGCCTCGGACAAACGCTCAAGATCGATCGATTCAAGCCGCTTGAGCACAGCCGTATTCTGCTCGGCCCGTTGGGCAAAGGCCGCTCCTGACAAATTTTGCCACTGGTCATTGAACCGATGATCCCCCAGCATGGAGGCCCAAACCGGGCTTCGGCGCATGTCCTCGTCCCAACTGTCTTCAAAGATTTGATGGAGTTGGGCGGCGCCTGGTGCTCGGGTTACAACTTCTGAGGAAACGCCTTGCGCCTGACACAAGGCAAAAACGGCCAATAGAACGTGACACAACTGCATTCTGCCCATACTGACCACTCAAACCGATTTAGCGCACTATATCATCGCAAGCCTCACGTTAGCGTACCAAACGTCAAATGGACCTCGCCTCGAACAAATAGCAGCCGACATAAAAAAGGCGCTAGAACCTTCTAGCGCCTGATTCAAGGACTCCCTCGCTCGCAAAAGCGGTGGAACAAAGAATGCCACCTAGCGCTATTCTTTGCTCGCCCCGCGATCTTAATCTATCAGCGGCGTCGGGTCGGCGCCAACAACGAGCTCCCCATGCACCACCGCAGGCCGACCGTTATTCAAAAGGGCGCAGGTTTGTGCGTTGGTAGGGTCTTCACAGGTTGGCGGCTCACCGATATAGTCTGGGGCCCCTGGCTCGCCCAGTACCGTTAGCGCTTCATCCGCTAACAAATCGCTAAAGGTCAGGGTGTATTCACCAGACACACTCTCTGACGCATCCAAGGCTTTAAGCCACTCCTCTCCGTCGAGCGCCTTCACGAAGTATTCCGTGCCACTGAGATCGGTTATTGTGCTGCCATCTGGAATCGTAAACCGACTTAGGTACCGATAGGTGTCTTTCCATTCATTGACATACTCACCCTTATCTTCGCCCGTTACAGTGTCATAAACGAAGCCTGGCACACCCCGCAGTTCACCATGGCCTGCAAATTCTAACGAAAGCCGTTTGCCCCCATCTCGACCAAAAGCGTCCTCATCTGGCACCTCGTAATACATCGTCCGGGGCGCAGCAATCGTCACCGCCTCACCACTGGCATCCAACAGAGCATAGCTAGGCTGCAAATCAAGACTGATCATATAGGTGGTTAAACCAATCGTTTCGTAGAGCTTTTGACTGCAGTACCGCGTCTCCGACTCTTCAGAACCGGTAAAGACAGGATGATCTTCGTAGACGCCATCATTATCACTGTTACATTCCAGCTTTGCTAAGTCATCCTCTTTGACTAACTGCCCTGTCCTCAAGCCATAACTTAGATTGTCCACCCACCCGTCCGGTCGGGTGTAAGTCGCGTTGCCGAAGGCGTTCCACGGATCGTCGACACCTTGCACATATTGATTAATCACAGCGCCTTTTGACAAAGGCACACTGCCAACATCAAAACCCGAGCTATTGGGCTTGTACCGAATCAAAGAAGAAGCCCGAATGCCATCCCAGTATTGTCCTTTACTGAAGGTTTCAGTGAAGGACCCAAATTCATCCACATGGGTCGTAAAACCTAAACTTACCTGGGTTAAAACCTGATCGGGATCATCTGATAATTCAGCAAAGGTGAAACCATCGCCAAAATCAACCTCCACAAAATAAAAGGAATCAGGCTCGAAGAAGGTCGGGCTCTGCAGTCCCACCCGGTCCCAGGTATTGCCGTTAAACAGCGATAATAACTTCAGAGTAAGCCCTGGACGTCCTCGGTTGGTTGCTACGCCGCCGGTGTAACCCAAAATGCGGTTTCTAGGATTAATTCCCGAGGCACTAATACTCGTCTCGTCCTTCCGATAACCCAACGTGAAGGCGGCATCTTTAGGAATACTTAACTGAAACCCGGCTGTCGTTCCTTCCCAAAGGACCGGTACTTCTGCACTGATAGTTGAAGGTTCACCATCCTCCCCTTCCACTATCCGTAAAATACTAATCCCCACGGTCGTGGTGCCACTCTCACCGACCGCCGGCGCGGATTCCAAATCAAACGTTACAAGCGGCGCCTGCCCACCCGTGTTAGCGATAAAGCGATTGAGATTCCCTTCGTCTAAGCTGCCCTGAACAAAAAGATCAAGCCGCCCCCCTTCTTTTCTGTTTTTCGCGATCGCCATTGTTTTGGGCAACGTGACAGCTTCTCGAACACCTTGATCTTCATTGACCGGGATATAGACGTAATCTACGACTTGGGCATTGCCGGTTGCCAGTTTAAACCCATCTCTTTTCAATACGTTGTCTGGATTCGACATATAAAAAGTGCTTACGAGATTCTTTGCGTCTTCATCCTCGAAAACCCGAGTCACTGTTGCGTCCTCGCTCAAGAAAGTACCCCCGTCTGCAAAGGGTGCAGGCGCACTGCCCGTTTCGCTCGGCGTATACCCGGAACAGTTCTCAGGATCCTCACTACCGTTCTGCGCGCAGTAGGCATACAAAAACGTCGCTTGTACTTTTTCAGGGGTCAAGCAGTCCTGCATACAGACCAAGTCTTGTGGGAGGTCGGCTGGCGAAATAAATTCCGTCGATTCGGTCGTAATACCGCCTCGAGACTGATCAAACGGATCGAAAAACTCGGGCGGCTCGCCTACAGGGGCCGCTAATGTTGGATCCTTTAAGGCCGCCGGGCTGATGTCGTACCACTGACGCGTGTCGTTTGACCAAACGCCGAGCGGTCGCACATCCGTAAACACGACGGGCTGTCCATTTTCATCGATCCAGCCGTAGTCTTCGATCTTTTTCATCTTGCTGATCCAGTCAGCAGGCGTAAACTCGATCTGCGTTTCCAGCTCGGTCACTTCGTAATTTGGGAAGAATTTAATGCCTTTATCGAAGACGAATTTCTGACCCGTCGAATCGAAGTACCCCTCGTATTCTTCGAAGGCGCCTGCAGCAAATACATCGAAACCTAGCAACGCTTTATATTCAGCCGACCAATACGCATCTTGCACGTACATCGCCAGTTTCAATTTGTCCAAGTCATTCAGCGCAATGAAAGATTTCGAACGCTTCTCAACCCGGACTTCGGTCTCCGCAACGGTAAAGAACTCTGCGGTTTCGCTTTCAACCTGGTCCCCAAAAACTTCAGGCGTGAATTCTGTGACGCCCGCTTCAACCAGTCGCTGACCTCGGGGATCAATATAGACGCCCCAGTAGTCTGCATAGCCAAAGATTCGCTCTTCAACGGTAATGTTCTCCCCTTCGTTATCTGGATCGTCAACCAGTATTTCCACATCAGCAAACATCGGAAACGCATTACGCGAATTGCCTAACGCGGTCTTGGCCCTGGCGCCATCCGCGTCATAAACGCCATAGCGGAAGACGTTGCGTTGCGCGTCGGAGGATTTGGTTGAATAACAGGTTTCTTCAAGCTGTACCGGCTCCCAGGGATTTTGTTCTGCGAGCGCCTCGAATTCTGCACGATCTACCGGGACCTTTACCATTTCAAAGGCGTTATAATCTGGGTTA
>JABGWC010000112.1 GCA_018645765.1 Gammaproteobacteria bacterium
ACTTCTGCAATCCAGGTAACGGTGTGCATCGCTAGATTTTCAGGCAGTGGACCCGACCCAATCGGCCACAGGTAAAAACTTTCAACGATCGTCTCGATCAGAACCAGGTGGCCGTTCAGCGCAAGGAAAACGAGGGTTGCCAAGATTAAGAAGAACTGACTCATCACAGGCACCTGGACCCCATTTTGGGGATCAATCGTTGCGGCAAAACCAAGCCCCATACTGGTCGCGATGACTTGTCCCCCCACGACGAGCGCGCCGAACACCATCTGTAAAATAAACCCCATGGCAACGCCAATAACCACTTGTTGCGCGGTAATGAGCATCCCTTCCGCGCTGAAGGCTTGGATCGCGGGTACGGCGGGCAAAAGCGGTGAGATTAAAATCGCAACCAGCATCCCCAATATAATTCTCTGGCGAACCGGAAACGTCCGCGCGCCAAACAAGGGAGAGGCCATCAAAAGTGCGGTGATCCGAACAAAGGGCCAGAACACCATATTAACAAAGCCGATCAATTGTTCAGGCGTCAGCGTCATGACTAACCAACCAGTCCTGGGATCCTATTAAACAGTTCGAGGGTGAAGTCCACCAATGTTTTGATCATCCAGGGCCCGCCAATCAAAAGCGCCACTACCAGCGCGCCAAGCTTTGGAATGAAACTCAAGGTCATTTCTTGGATCTGGGTTGCTGCCTGGAAGATCCCGACAAAAAGCCCCACGGCTAAAGCGGCCAGCAACAAGGGGCCCGCCAGCATCATCGTCATCATCAGCGCTTCTTGACCTAAGTCCATTACAACTTCTGGCGTCATCATGATTTTTGATCCTTACTGAGTGCTTGCAAAAAAAAGAGTCCGTGATGCGCGGCGCCGAGCGCCGCGGCTGCGGTGTTCATTAACTGTAAAAACTGGCGGTGATCGTCCCGATGACCAACGTCCAGCCATCCACCAAAACAAACAACATGATTTTAAAGGGCAGCGAGATCAGCATCGGCGACAGCATCATCATCCCCATAGACATGAGCACGCTGGCCACGACTAAATCGATAATCAGAAACGGGATAAAGATTAAAAAGCCAATCTGAAAAGCCGTTTTAAGTTCACTGGTCACAAACGCCGGCAACAATACCGACAGCGGAATATCGTCTTCGGTCGCAAAGCCTTCGGATTCGGCAAGACTCGTAAACATCAACAAATCGGTTTCTCTGACTTGGCTCAGCATGAACCCTCGAAACGGCGCGATGCTATCCGTCATGCCCGTGTCAAAATCCACTTCTTGATTCATATAAGGCTTTAACCCACCTTCATAGGCCTTTTCAAAGACCGGCGTCATAATGAACAGCGAGGTAAACAAGGCCAAACCAATCAAAATCTGGTTAGACGGCGTTTGCATGGTCCCCATCGCTTGTCGCAGGATCGCTAAAACTACAATGATTCGGGTAAACGATGTCATCGTCATGAGGATTGCGGGCAACATGCTCAGCAACGTCATGAGGATCAATATCTGCAGGCTGGTTGAATAGGTTTCCGCGCCTTCTGCGCCTGGCTTCATGGTCAGCAGGGTAAGCGGCTGCTCTGCCGCGCCAGCAACGCTCGGCAACAAAGCAGCAAGCACGATCATCAAAAATGCTTTCACGACTGCGCCTCGGGCCTTTCGGTATTCAAAAACCGCTTCAGCAACGGATTCAGATTCATGGGCTCACTCGTTGTATTGTCGAGGGGCTCATCGAAGACCATGACTTGGTTCACACTGCCTGGTGCCACACCCACTAGCAGCTGCTTTGACCCGATCTGAACCAGTACCAATCGCTCACGCTGGCCCACCGAGATGCCGCCCAATACTTTCATGTTGCCTGGCGTGCCAAGCCCGGCATCCCCAAACCGACGAAACACCATCGCAAGCACGAGGATCAGAGCGATCACAATCACCAAACCACCAAAAGACTGCAAAAGATAAGCGGGGGTAAAGATGCCTTCTTTCGCCACCGTTAAGGGGGCGCTCGCGTCGTCTGCCCAACTGGCCAGTGGCAGCAGTGCGACCAGAGCACGTGCTGCAAACGAAAGTGCTTTTCGGGTGAGGGCTTGAATCCGCATTTACTTAAGCCTCTGAACCCGTTCTGCTGGACTCACGATATCGGTGAAACGAATCCCAAATTGGTCCCCCACGACAACCACTTCGCCCTGGGCAATTAAAGTGCCGTTTACCAGCACGTCATGGGGCTCGCCGATCAAGCGCTCAAGCTCAATCACAGAGCCTTGGCCGAGACTGAGCAACTCTTTAATCGGCAGAGTCGTTCGTCCAATTTCAAGGGTCAATGTGACCGGCACATCAAGAATCGCATCCAAATTCGCTTCGCGATTTGCTGAGGCGGCCTGATCTGGCTGAACCTCGGGTGCCTCGACATTTTGTGGGCTGGTTGTGTCATCTGACATAGTATTTTCCTCTGGACCTAATAGGGATTCGTTATTCCAAA
>JABGWC010000226.1 GCA_018645765.1 Gammaproteobacteria bacterium
CCTGCCGCCACGCCGAAGATACCGATCATGTGGCTTAGGCCATACAACCGGGTGCGCTCGTGATAATCCTGGGATAGCTCGATCGATAGGGCGCCGTGGGGCACAAAAAAAGCTGTTTGCGCTGTTTCATAGAGCAACAAACAGATTGTCATCCAAATGATTAACGTGATGCCGCTGAGAAATTCAGGCGGCGACCAGATGCCAATGAGCGACAAGGCCATCGGTACCGCCGCGCAAAATAACCAGAGCCGTCGCCGGCCGATGCGCGAGCGGGTCCGGTCTGATAAATAGCCGATAATGGGATCCGTAATCCCGTCCCACAAGCGACCGATGGCGAGGATCGTGCCAATGATGGCGGGTGCGATTAGCAAGACATCGGTGGCGAACTTCATGAAGTACACCACAAACAACGTCCCCATAATGCCAAAGGCGATGCGCGGGACGGCATAGGCCAGGATGACGCCTCGGGGAAGAAGCGTATAGCTTGGCGGCTTGGCATTTAGGAAATGCACACTAAACTCGCTGACAGCACTTTGAGGAACCATAGCAGCTCAAGGGGTTGGCGGGAATCCGGACATTTTCGGTTTCCCAAAACGCGCGAGCGTCGCGCCGGGCATAGGCTTTCGCGCCCCTTGGGACCGATGCGGGATGTTGAATGGCCTTACGCCTTTGAGAGAGACGGGTCTTGACCTAAGACATCTCATCAGGCGTCTGCGCCGTATACGCTGTTACTCTAGGCGTGCGCCGATAAGGCGCGCGGCATTTAATCCAATAATTCTCCAAAAAAGGGCTGGCCGTGAAGTTTTTTTTCAGGATGATCAATCCGTTCGTCGCTTGGCTGCTGGAATCTCGGTTGCATGGGTTGATCAGTTTTCAGCTGATGTTACTGGAGATTACGGGTCGCCGGTCGGGGCGCATCTTTCGAATTCCGGTCAGCTATGCCAAGCAATCCGATGATCTCATTTGCTTGACCCTGGGTGAAAATCTTTGGTGGCGCAACTTGCTAGACGGCTCATCGGCCACGCTGATTTACAAAGGACAGCGGCAGTTGGCACCGGTCCAGGTGGTTGCCAACGATGCTGCAAACATTGAGGCGCAGATGCGGATGCTGATCGCACACAACCCAATCGATGCGTTTTTTGCCGGCATCCGCCTGAACTTTAAGCTCGAGCCGAATGCGGCCGATCTGACCGTCGCCGCAACCCGGCACGTTGTTCTGAGGTTCGGGCTTGCAAAGGCGTCCTCTTCAGCCGCAAATTAAACGCGGGCGCAGCGGATGGGTTAGCGTAGGTCCGCCCAAAGACCAATCACGTCCTCGTAATCGTTGTTTTCCAAGTGCGAGGCCTCATCAAAGTGCATGACTGAGCGATCAGCGCGCTGATAGCTTGGCCAATCCGGTGCTTGCCCATTAATGAAGTGGATCCAAATGTCGTGCATGTGACTGGCGAGACCTTGGGGTAGCGCGCCTGGCCCGATAAAGGCTGTAACGCCTGGCGCGTGCAGCATATTAAAGACAAAGGGAATCTCAAGGGCGTGAGTGGCGCCGAGCCCTGGAATTCTCGAGGCCCAGTTAAATTGATAGACATAGGTTTCAGAGCCCGTTTCTGCGCGCAGTTCGGCCAGGCGCACGGCCGGCAGCTTGAATGAAAAATCGGTTGCCATCCGAACGGCAATGTCTCTGGGGCTAAAGCTCGGAAAGAGGCGCGCATAGTGTTCGTGCAAGTCACTGCTGCCATAAGCCTTGCTTTGGGTTTCGGCCGTGCTGTCCTCTGACGATCCCAGCATAAAGAGACTGGACTCGTCCTGATTGGTCCCAATTAAGACCGGAATATCACGCCCCACGCCGGCTTCGATCGCCTCGAGTAACGTTGTTGGAATGATTTCATTGCCGGAAACCGGGTAGAAAGCTTGTACCCCTGGGGAATGGTACTCTGTGTGGTAGCGGGCCGAGGCGGTGTTCTGCGCGTTTAAGAGGGTCTCAACGGGGCAGTCGATCAGGGCTTGCACGTCGGTTGATTGAGTCTCTTGCATCAGCAGTTCGGCAACGCGGAGTCCCTGGGCCTTGGTCAATGTGTGATGGGCG
>JABGWC010000038.1 GCA_018645765.1 Gammaproteobacteria bacterium
CGATTTGTTTTTGGTTTCTTGGATTGCGCGCAGCGCCCTTGGGTAGTCTTGCGAGGGTTTGCTCGGCGGCCTCAATGGCGGTTTGATAGTTGCCTTGAACCGTCGCCGCGTAGCCCTTGATGGCCAGATTGACGTAAGGCGCTGGCCCCTTAAAGGTCAAAGCTAGGGGGCACAATGGCCCGGTTGATGCCCGCCGAAACCTGTTTTAGGTGGAATGGACCACTGGTTACAGTGAACGGACGGCCCACTTGCAGCGTTTTGTGTTTGAGCTTAGTAATCAGAAATTTGACCAAGAAACCCATTCGTTAGGGCTTCGTTTTGAGCCGACGAATCATCTCCAAGTCGATGCTGATTACTCAAAAGATGCCCGTAATGTTGGCAAACCCAAGCCAGAGATGCTTCGGGCTCAAATTAGAGTACGACTCTGATACTATGGCGACAGAGAAAGTGGACTCCTACTGGGAGCTCGGAATGCGCGAATCAGGAAGTCCTATGAACCGTCCAAAAGTCCTTATTGTTGATGATGTAGAAGAAAATCTGATTCTGTTGGCGTTTGCCCTGAAGGCCTTCGATGTTGATATTGTGAAAGCCCATGACGGCTTCGAGGCGGAAACTTTATGCGCCGAGCACGAGTTTTTGTTGATTGTGCTGGATGTTCACATGCCGGGTCGGACGGGTATCGAAGCCGCTGGGGCAATTCGTACTGAAACCCGCAACGGCTTAACGCCCATCATCTTCTTGACCGCAGACACGACAGCCTCTGAGATTCCGAGGTCGGCCTATAGCATTGGCGCGGTTGACGTGATGTACAAGCCGCTTGAGGCCGCAAGGCTGCGGGCGAAGGTTCAGGTTTTTCTGGACCTGTACTTGGAGCGAATGAAGGTCGTGGGACTGATGGCGCGTTTAGAATCCTCCCAAGCGCAGCTGATTGCGCAAGAAAAATATCAAGCGGTGTCGTCGTTAATCGGGTCGATGTCTCACAATTTTAATAATCAGCTTTGTATTGCGGAAGGGTACGCAACGGCGCTGCTGGAAGACGCCGATGCAGCGACCAGTGGGCCTCTTGTGAAAATTGTCGCAGCGATTGCCGGGTGCACTGAATTACTGGAGAAGATGCAGTCCTTCGCTGGGGTGAATCAGGTGGCCACTAATGAGTTAGCAACGGCGGATCGATTGATCTTAGATTTTGTGAAAGCCTTAGACGTGGTTACGCCAGCGTCGACCGCGTTGTCGACGGATATCGGGGTTGGCGTGAATGAGTTCGCGGTTGCGCCACAAGTGCTCCGTAAGATCTTTTTATCGATTGCTCAGTTTCTGGCAGAACAATTGGGTTCGAGCGCTGCGTCGCCTGCGGTCGATGTTTTTGGCCTCTCCGCAGACGGCGCGCTTTTGGTGAACATTCGATGCCGAGGGGTGACGATCCAGCCAATGGTACAAGCGGCGGTCATGGACTTTTTTAGCTCCAACGATGTTGTGGCGCAGCAACAAGGCATTGGTTTGGCTGCGGCAAAAAACATGACGCAGGAATTAGGCGGTCTGTTTACGCTCGATGGTCAGCCAGAATCCTTTGAAATTCATCTGCGCATTCCCTGGGTCTCGCTGAACCCTGAATCGCGCTCCGCTTGATGTCCAGACCGGATAACCGGTTTCAGGTGATTACGCCACTCACTACCGATGCCTCAAGGTAGCTTGAAAAGACCGATTAGAAGCCTTATTGCGGCCGATTCGTTCAGGGTATCGCTGTCTGAAGATCGTTGCTGAACACAAATCCTATCGAAAACCCGCTGAGGGTGGCCTTATGAAGGCGCCTGCGGTGAGGCCGAGTTTTGAGGGTTGCTCAAATCGTGCTCACAAGGCAGTCTTAACATAGCGCATAAGGCAAAACAGGATGGCGCCAATACCGGGACAAAATAGCGGCTCTTGGTGCAAATTGAGCAGGTCGTTTGCATTGCGCGTGCAATCTCGTCCGAAACAAGGGTCAAATCGCCGTGGTGGGTTAGCGGCACGTATTATTCAGCAGGTAAAGACGTCAGGAGAGCATCCATGTCAGAAGCAATATCAGAAGGGCTCGATGGTGGGCAGGTTGATGAAAAGCAGCAACAGCAAAAAAGAGATCTTGCGCGGCTTAAGATGGTTTTGTTTCAGCACGGTGCTGTGGCTACCGCAATCTTACTTTTATGGGGCAGTGCCGAGGCTTGGTCCCGCTCGAATGGGGGGTTGCTGATCGCGGCGATTGCAATCGCTAGTGGTTTCTTTGGGGGTACGGCGCTTGCTTTTTTATCCCACGAATGGGGACACTTCAGTGGCGCCCGACTGAGCGGCGCGGTGTCGCCCGTATTGAAAGAGCGTAAGTCTTTTTTTATGTTCAACTTTAAAACAGCTGTGAATTCTCGAGCCCAGTTTTTAGCTATGAGCCTGGGAGGTCCCATTGCGAACTGGTTGCTGGCTGCATTGGTATTCTTGGCACTGCCGGCTGGGTCTTTGGCGCACGCCGCATTGCTGGCAACGGTTGCTGGCGTGGCCGTAAATGTTTGTGTTTTTGAATTTCCGGTGATCAGTCGGGTGAGTTATGGCGCAGATCCTGCGGAAACCGTCGCGCAGCGGTTAAACGAAACGGCGGATAATGGCCTAGGTCAAAACGTTGGTTTGATGGTTGGGATCGTCGTTTTCGCGGTTGTTGGTTTTGTAGGTTAGCGCAGACTAATCGGTGTCAGTTGCGCTGATGCGTGACATTCAAGAATAAAGGAGTGCTTTGTGGATCAATTTAAAACAATCGAGGTTGTCCACCAAGACGGTGTTGATTGGCTGTGGTTAAACAGACCGGATGCTCTGAATGCGATTACGACCGAGATGGTCACAGAATTGCGGGCCTATTTTGATTCTCTCATGGAAAATCCAGATACCCGCGTGGTTGTAATGGGGGGGCGTGGGCGCGCTTTTTGCGCCGGGCTTGATATCAAAGCCGCCAGTGATCCCGAGAATGTTCGTCCGTTTGGCCAGGGGATGGGGTTCCAAGGTTATTTAGCAGAGGTCTACCTAAAAATGCGGCGGTGCCCTCAACCGATCGTCAGTATGTTACAGGGGCCGGCCTGCGGTGGCGGTTTTGCGTTTGCCTTAGCGTCAGATGTCCGGATCGCCGCGAGTAATGTGCGGATGAACGCGGCCTTTATCAAACTCGGTTTGTCAGCTTGCGATATGGGAACGAGCTATTTCTTACCGCGTTTAGTGGGCACAACGGTGGCCGCGGAACTGATGCTCACCGGCCGATTTATAGAAGCCGACAGAGCGCTCGCGACAAATTTGGTGTCGCAAGTCGTGCCCGAAGCTGACCTGGTTGCCGCGGCGCAAGCCTTCGCGGATGACATGTTGTTGACCTCCCCGATGGGGCTTCGACTCACGAAAGAAGGTTTAAACTTGGCGGTCGATGCAGCAAGCCTTGAAGCCGCCATCGCCATAGAAAACCGCAACCAGTTGTTGTGCTCAAAAACGCAGGATGCCAAAGAAGGTATGCGCGCCTTTATTGAAAAGCGGCCACCGCAGTATACCGGGCGCTAGCGAGGCAAGGCTGCGCCCTCATTTGAATACAATGGTTCACGCATGACGGCCTTGCTCGGCCGCGCCAGTTGGGTTTCGATCGACAAAAGGGGGTGAAGCCCAATCGGATCAGTAGATTATTGGTCTTGGACTGGGTCTTGAGGCGGTTCACGCTTGGGTGTTTAGGCCGAGCGAGACATCCTCTGTCCATCGAGGCGTCTTGAGCGCTTTGATTGGGGCGTCATCTCAAAACCATCATGAACCCGAATCGTTCTGAAGGAGCCACTTCATGAATTTACGCTCAAAAACTGCACTGGTTACCGGGGCAGGACAAGGTATTGGACGGGCAACCGCGCAGCGTTTAGCCCGAGCGGGCGCGAATCTGGTGATTCAAGATATTGATGAAGCCGCTTTGGCGGAGACGACGCGTCAGCTAAAAACCTTTGAGGTTGACGTGCTGTCCTTGACGGGAGATTTGACCGAGGCGGATCTGCCAGAACAAGTGATTAAAGATTGCCTCGACGCTTTTGGCGGTCTTGATATTATTATTAACAATGCGGGTTATATCTGGAATGGCGCCCTGCACAATCACTCTGAGGCGCAATGGCAAGCGATGCTTGATATTCATGCAACGGTGCCCTTTAGAATCTTGAAGGCCTTTTCTGAGTGGTTGCGGCCTACCGCAAAAGCGGAAATACAAAGCAAGGGGTCCGCTTGCTGCCGCAAAGTCGTGAACGTTTCTTCCGTGAGTGGCACCCAAGGCAGCGCGACCCAGGTCGGGTACGCAGCCGGTAAAGCGGCGGTCATTGGCTTAACCAAGACGCTGGCAAAAGAGTGGGGCCGGTATAATGTAACCGTTAACGCCGTGGCATTTGGGCATATCGAAACGCGGTTAACCCAAGGATATAGCGACTCGATTCCGGAGATTACAGTTGGCGATCAGCAGTTCCGGGTGGGGTTGTCGAACCAGCAAAGAAATGCCCTTGCGCAAACGGTGCCGCTGGGACGTGCGGGGACCATTGAGGAGGCGGCCGGCGCGATCTATTTGCTGACATTGCCGGAGTCCGATTATATTACCGGCGAAATTTTGACCTGTTCGGGCGGGGCTTGAGGTCAGAGCGGACTCAGGTCATTGAAGCAATAACAGGCTTGGAATTTGATCCGGGGGCGATGCATCCCTTTGGCTCGCTCCAACTTTAGGGTATCTTGCTTGCTTGTTTAGGCGATTCTGGAGTGTACCCGTGACCGAACCTTTTAGACCTCGTGAGCAATCGCGCGGACCCAACGGGCAGCTCGCCCACGCCCAGCATCTTGCTCACACCGACCGCTTGGCGGAAACGTTTTATGCGGTGGGGGATTCAGCTTGGTGTTATGTCGGTAATGGCTTGTCGAATCAAACGTTTATTCGCGGTCCCGAGGGCATTATCGCCATCGATACCGGTGAGTGCCATGAAGAGATGGCGCAAGCGCTCGAAAAACTTCGGCAGCATACCGCTGAACCGATTGTTGCCTGTATCTACAGTCATTTTCATTATGTTGCCGGCACATCGGCGATTGTTAGCGAGCGTGGTGATGATGATTTTCCGATTTACGGTCATGACGGCATCGCGGCGAACTTGACCCGATTTGGGGGTGAGGTTGGCCCCCGGGGTTCTCGAGGCATGGTGCATCAATTTGCCATGATGTTGCCAGAGGCCGGCGATGATGCCCGAGTGAATATTGGTCTAGGCCTGTTTTATCGTAATCCGAAACACGCGCCTTATACCGGTGGGCATATTCCGGCGACCCATACTTTTGGCGGGCATCATAAGGCCGTCATTGCGGGCCTTAATGTGACCTTTCAGCCAGCGCCATCGGATGCAACCGATTCTGTAACGATTCATTTTCCGGAACTTGATTTGGCCGTGAACAATATTTTTTGGCCCACTTTATTTAATGTTTTCGCCATTCGCGGTGAAGAGTATCGTGATCCAAGAGTGCTGCTGACCGGACTGGAC
>JABGWC010000088.1 GCA_018645765.1 Gammaproteobacteria bacterium
CTGAAAACGCAATCAAGGCGCAATTTGATATAGGTGCCGCTTCGAAGGACAGGATGCCGGACATCGGTCATGCTCTCTTGTAGCGCGACAGTATCAAGTCATTCAACCCGTTTGGGTATCTGCAAACGAATTAGGTTCGCCACCAAGTCCGCCCCGGCAGATCGCGCCGAGACAGATTTATCGATTGAAATAATGATACCCGACGCATCGATATAGAAGGTCCATCGTTTGGCGAACGAGCCTGCCATTAAAACGCCATAGTCCCGCGTCATTTTTTTACCTGGATCAGCCAGAATCGGAAAGCTCGCCGCATTCTTGTTTGCAAAGGCCGTGTTATCGGCTAAAGAATCCGTGCTTGCCATGAAATAGGCAACCTCGAAGGCTTGAATGGCGTCATCACTGTCACGCAGCGACTTACACTCAAGCGTTCAGCCGCCAGTAAAGGCTTTCGGGAAAAATGCAATGACGACCGCTTGTCGACCTTTAAATTGGCTCAACGTATAAGTCTTGCCGTCCGACGCAGTCAGCGAAAAATCCGGGGCAAGATCCCCAATCTTCAACCCTTGGGCTGCGACTGCGCTGTGTCCAAGACTGAGAACCAAAAATAGACAGCTAATAAAACACCCTTTCATAATCAATCTCCAATAAACCTAAGGCGCCGAACGCGTCGTCAGCATGACCTGATCTTCGGCGAATTCATTGACGCGCGAGATCACCGGACTTGCGCCTTGGGCTGAATCAACTGGCCGCGCGATTACTTTAATGCCTCGCGTTTTCTTAGCGATATCTTGTGCTTGCACTTGAAGCACCGGCCCGAGACTCTTCGTGTCGATTTCACCGAGAGGCGCTGTGCTGGCGTACACAGAAACCGTTTCTTGGCCAAATGGTGCCTGTACCACCATGTCAAACCGATCAAGACCGCCTGGCACCTCGTAGTTCACCCCACCTTGGAAATAGGCGTCTTGTCGGTAGGGATTGGGTAGCAATTGAAGCTTTTCACCACTTGCGTCCTGATAAATGATCCGGCCAAAAAAGGGCTTATTACCGCGTAAATAGACCTTAAACGCTTCATTCTCAACCAACTCGGCTTTGTTCGTCCAAATCCGAACCGTGAGCGGGGCACTGGGGTCGTTCTGAAATCCACCAGCTTCTGCTATTTTTTTAAGATCCTGCGCAACCGGAATAACCTCTGCCTGGATTCTGATGGTGTAACAATCGCTGGACGTTGGATCGTCCCATTGTTGCTCGATAATCGTGAGCACTTGTACTTCTGCCTGGGCGAAGGCTTTGACAAGGTCACGCTTCAAATTAAAATTTTCCATCTCGGTCGAGCTTTCGATATAGCTTTTTGAGAACTCAACCGCTTGGCGCTTGGCATCCTGAAGTGCTAACTGTTCAGTCTGCTTTTTAGAGTAGTCGACCCCCATGCAGGAATAGCCCTCTGCCTCGGTGATCGAAGATTGTTGGGCGTTAACCGATAGCGCGCAAACAGCTAAAACAGCGAGCAGAAAATATTTCATGCGATAAGATTCCATCGATTAAAGAACAATGATAACGCCCGCATCCTGCATCACGCCATCTTGGATCATTTTTTCCAAGCGACTCGAGCCTTCCGAATTGAGCACTATTTCGGTACGAGTGTCGCCCCAGGTTCGTAACGCCTTCAAAACAACCGGGCGGTCGCCAACGATCGGATGTTGCTGGGCCGTTGTAACATCCCGGGTAAACAACGAAACGAGCTGACCTCTATCAGCGAGGGTTTGCTGATCACGCATCTTAGGGTAAATCACGCCAGCTCTTAATTTTCGAATTTTCGGCGACATCGAGGGGATAAAATTACTCCCGCGCGCATCGATAACAAGCCCTGTTGGCAGGCCGGGCACCGCTTTCGGCAGTCCTTTTTGGTCGGTCATCAACGCTTCCAAAGCATCGAGCCGGCGGGTTAGTGCCTCAAGGGCTGTCTCGACACCAGACGGGTTCGCATGAGCGGAACTGGCAACCGCGCCCAGCACATAATCCAAGGTTGCAAACGCCGCCTGTTGGATCGCGGACCTCATCGGGGCAGAGGATTGGTTATTGGGCGCAAGCACGGCAGCATAAACATCACGCGCAAAGTTTCCAGCAATCGGTGCCGTCAAAGTCACTTCGCAGGACCCATCGGCTTGGGGGCGTCGACTGGTCATCACGGCGCCTTGTAAGGTGCCCTCAACGCTCGATTTGATCAAGTCGCTTTCCAACATGAGGTTATCGACGATCGTTATGCCTTCAACGCGAACCCCTTGTAAGGACTCGAGCAAATTCCTCTGACCATCGACCAAGGCAGCCCGACACGCCATCATTTTGGCAAGGCTCGGCGGCGTTCCAGGTTTGGCCAGCCCAGCGCCCTCAGCAACGGCTGAGCCATTGGTCCAATTAACCCCGCTGTTCGCCGCGACCCATTCAATGTAATCGTCAGCGCGACTCGCTTCTGCGGTGAAAACCCCAAAGGCAATAATAATGACTCTTAGATACATCATATCGATCTCTTTTTTTCGGTTTAGTCTTCCATTGGACCTAAAATCGTCATTGTTGAGGCCGGCGGATCAAACGTATTACCCGTCACTTTGAGGCTATAACTCGAGCTATTTTGAATATGAAAGGGTTGATTCTCGGTAAACTGATTACCCTGAAGCCTGGGCTGCGCCTGTTCAGACAATACCATGGCCGAAGCGGAGGCATTTGTGAACTGATTGTTTCGGATCAATGGCTTTGAACTGCCTGACATCATGATGGCATTAAACGCGCCGTTTATGACGTTGTCCTCAATTACTGGGCTACCCGCCAAAATTTGGAACGGTACATTGACGTGCTGAACGCTCATGCCTGCAACCCGGCTTGGTAACACCGACTTAAAAATCAAAAACGCTTGGGCCGCAACACCTTGTTGATGCGTAACCGTTATGGGCGCAGCGGTCGTTCCCATTGCTTGAATTTCGCCCAGCACGTCAATTCGAGCATTCGGCGCGAGTTCGAGTTGAACTCCTGGCTCAATCAACAACACGCCGTCGGTTGCGACGCGCAGAGGGCCAGATAGGGTGAACGGCCCAAAGGCTTTGCGAAGCCGCATGGCGCCATGGACAACCGATGGTAGGGCCGACTTGAGATCCTCGGCCTGACTAAAGCGCGGATCTGGCGCCGCGATCACTGTCATGATTTGCGCTGCAGTCTGATTGCCCGCATCATCCTCGAGCATGATCTGAATTTGCGTCGGGGCGAAATCAGGCAATTCACTGAGCGTGAGGGTTTGATCGATGGGCGCCGCACGCTGCCACGCATCACGCCCCTGAACCTGTACTGAAACCGTTTTTAAATCACCGTCGTAGTCCGCTGACCAGGAGAGTTGCACCGCCCCCGGGCGGGAAGTCGTGGTCATGTCAGTTAACGCGGTCGGTGGCGTGTTATCAATCGTCATAAGACCGTACGGTGACACCCAAGAGCTGAACTCGCCGGCATCGTTCATTAGCCGGCCAATGACGGTTTCGGACTCAATATTAATCGATTGGTCGACGACCCATTGACCCGAATAAGCGCCCGGGCTGACCTCTTGGAGGTCAATTAACCCAACGCCTTGAATGGCGATGCTGGCATTCAAACCGGCATCGCCTTCGAGGGCAAAGTTTACCGTTGCGCCATAGTTGAGCTTTTGGCTAGCACCGGAATGGGCAACACTTTGAATAACGGGACGGTCCTTAACCGCTAAACGCTCTGGTGCCGGCATATCTTTGGCGAGCGCGCGGCCCAAGTCATCGGCTGCCCGGAACAAATTAATGTCTCCATACAGGTGTTTCGCCGCCGCAAGCGCGTTAACGATGATGCCAACCGGAGAGACTGAGACGCCGCCAGCATAGGATCGCTGTACGTTCGATGCCGCCCAAACGATTTCATCTTTTTCGTTTAATAACGTCAAACTGACGCCAACAGAAATTCGAGCCCCAACCCCGGCAAAGGTCTTCTCGTAATGGGTGACGTCGCCAGTAATCAGACCATCGACCCCGAGAATCGTGCGCAGTTTCGAGAAATCCAGGTCAGCGTCTGTGGCAGGATCAAGGCCTGCCAAGGCCAGGCGTCGATCCACATCGACCGTATGCATGACGCGATAATTTCGGCTTGAAAAATGATTCGACAAGGTTTGTCGAACCGCGCCAATCGCCAAATCGCTGGTTGTTTGATTGCCTAAGGGTAAAACCGCTATCGTTGTGGGCAAGGTTTTTTCATCGACCAGAACTTCTGCCTCGGTCGAATTCGAGGTGCCAAGTGTCAGAGCAGGGCCCGCTAAAATACCCTCATCGGTCTGCACCGCGCACCCACTCAGGAAGCCCCCGATCGCGAACGCGGCAAGCGCTGATCGAATTGTGCAGTCCAAAAAGACTCTGGAACGTTCGGGTGTCATAAGCAACTACTCCTAATCGTTATTATTGGGTGACTCGGATTCAAGGGGTTTTGGCTTTTTACGGCCACCAAACAACCAAGACCGGTTTAGGGTTTGGGACAACGTATCCAAGCTCTTCAACGTTGCATCGGTTGTTTTCATCAGTTCCGGTAATTGTTCTAACGCGGGTTCACCAGACTGCAGTAAAAGATCGGTTTGCTGTAGGGTTTGGGTCGCCTGATCAGTTAGCAGCGCAGCATTCGCAATGGCCGTAGCGATATCGTCGCTCGAGCCCGCCACAATATTATCGACGCGGCTAATCGTGCGATCCAACTGCGCCAGACTTTGGCTGACCGACGTAAACACGTCTGGCAAGTCTTGGGAAACTCGTTTTAACTCACCGGTCACGTCTGCAAGGTTATCCATCGTGCTATATAAGGTTTCTTGGTTATTGGCCAAACCGCCCGCTATCGACTCGACTGATGTCACAATTGTGGTAATTTGCTGGGTTAACTGCTCGAGATCAAGTGTTTCAAGCAGAGAGGCCAGACCTTTAGGGGGTTCCGCCTCGATGTACGCGCCGTCAAGGAGCGGAATGCCGGTTGATGCGCCAGGCCGCAGCAGTAGGCCGCTGCCGTTCAAGATAGAATTCACGCCAATCTCGCTGTCGATAACCAGTTTGAGATCTGATGTGTAAAACTGCGCGTAGGTGTCGGACAAGGCGATTGCAACTCGGACCGAGCCATCGTCGCTGAGCACCACGCTCTGGACAGCGCCGACGTTCACTCCTTTGAGTGAGACGATGGCGTTGGGCGCGATCCCATAAGTTTGGTCCAGTCTCGTGTAGAAATTGACGGTGTCGTCATCTGCGAGATCCCGCACCATCGGGATGATGAACCCCAGTAAAAAAATGAACAGCGACCCAATCACAAAGAAACCTACTATTCGGTCTTTGTTGCTCACAGCAAAAGGGCGGTAGGCGGAAGCAGTCAAACTGGGCTCTCAACCAATTGGTTCGATTGTATTTTTAACACTTGATCCACCTCGCGTAAAACATGTTCGTTTGAAGACGTCAGCAGGACCGTCATATTTTCCTTTCGGGCTTTGCCTTTTAGCAACCGCATGGTGCTATCAATCATGTCGTCCGGCATGCCGCCTTCGAGTTCATCGATTAACAACAATTCAGGCGACATCACCAGCGCACGCGCTAGATTAACCAGCCGGGTTTGAACATCATTAAGTTCGTGGGGTTGCATTTGCAGCAGCGCCTTGGGCACATTGAGCGCCTCAATGGTCGCATCGATTAGTGACCGGGTCTGGGCAACGTTTAAATCGGTGTGGAATTCTAGAGGTAACGCAATATTTTGAAACACGTCATAAAGACTAATCAAACCCTCATCTTCATAAACAAAGCCAACCTTGCGCGCTCGTTCACTTGCCGGCATTGTCAAAATATTGCGACCGTTCAGGATCGAACGTCCGTCAATATCGTAGAGCATCCCGCCAATGCCTTTTAACAACGATGTCGCGCCATCCAAGACATCGGTTTCAATACCGATCAAACTGCCGATAGGAAACGCAACGTTGAGCCGATCGAAGAGCAAGACCTCTGGGTATTCGATGTGGAGATTCTCAAGCGTCAAAGTGCCGGTCATTGGGTATAGGCCAAAATGGATAACAGGATATTAATCACGAAGAACACCAAGAGCTGGGTTGTCGTCGAGTTCGATATGGCATCTGAGACTTCGGTAAAACTGTTTTCCACTTTTGCGCCAAAATGGATTGAGATGACCCCAATCATCATGCCGCCGAGCACGGCCTTTAAGCCGTTGATCGCGATTTCATTGAGACTGATTTGGTTCAAAATAGCCGATAGCAAGGCAAAAAAATCTGCACTTGGATTTGACAGCCAAATCACGGCGTAGCTCGAAAGAAAAACAACCAGATCAAAATAGATGAACATTAAGAGCAAGGAGAGCGGGAAAGCAAAAAACACTGGGAGCAAAAACAAAAATACGGGACTGATGCCCAACCCGTTTAAGACCTGAAACTCTCGACGCAACCTAAGATAGCCAATTTCGGCTGTAATCGAGGTCGCAGAGCGCGCGATCAAGATCACGCCAGAAATCAAAGGCCCTAGTTCTCGGAATACGATCACCATAAACAAATAACCAAACTGGTCTTCCATGACCTGATTGGGAATGTAATCAAATAATCTGGAAATGAGTAGGGTGCCCACCAAAACTGCGACTGCCCCATTAATGTAGAGCGCCCGAACGCCAGTGTTGTAGATCTGCCGGTAAAACAACGCCATAAAAATGCCGCGACGTTTTGTTTGAAATAACAGTTTGCTGGCGGTAAGCGCAACGGAAATCAAGCCAATCAAATCCATAATGGTACGGGTCAACTGCGCAACGGGGTTTACCAGCATTTTGAGAGGACCGAGTACGGTAAACCGGTTGGGCACATCGGAATCAATGGGTTCAACGGTCACTGGCTGATTAGGTTCTTGCTTGGAGGTGTCGTTAGGCTTGCTCATACTGGCAGGCCCAATGCCCGTGTCGCGTCATAATGTTCCGTTCTGTCGAGCGTAGGCCTCATATCGCGGGAACCTTGCAGACTGCGTTACCCACCGGCCAACATCCTGTCGTGCTCTCGGTGCAGTATTCTTAAAAGCGTGGGCAAACGTTCCTCGGTCATGACGTGCGCCTCGAAAATGGCTTTAACGTCTTCATAGGGTCGTTTTCGCAATAACAGTCTGAAGTTGTGCCGCAACGGTTTGAAGTCCTCTTGGTCTAACAACCGTTCAACTGCATCGGCAAAATCATCATAATTGCCGGCCTCGAAGGCCCGTCGCGCACGAAGTAATCGAAAACGCATACTCAGGGGCGACAACAGCGAGTTCATCAAAAATGCTGTGAAGAGCGCTAAGAACGTCACAATGAAATCACCCACTTTATCTTTGGCAATGCGAATCCACTCAGCGAGTGCCGTACTGGTTTGTGCCTCACGGGTCGTTCTGATTTCGGTTACATAGGATTTTGCAACCGGGTTCAGCGGATCGATTTGAAGCGCCCGCATGAATTCAGATTCCGCCGCCTCCAGTGCATTCATTTTATAAAGCGCCTCCCCCTTGAGCGTATAAAAATCCGCTTGTTGGTCTGGGAACGCCAAAAGAGCAAGGTCGCTCACCGCAATCGCCGTTTCGAAATCTTTCAGCTCGATCCGTTTCTGGATAAAGATAATCGCGCGTTTTTCACTGTTGACAATGCGCTCAAACGCGCGCTGAACCTGCAGCTCAAACTCAGCCATATCAGATCGCGCCTTCGACAACTGCTCGACCAAGTTTCGAGCTTCGCTGAGGCGACCACTTCCAAGCAATAATTGAATTTCTAGCGCTACCAAACGTGGATGGTTGTCAAAATTATTGCGTTCAGTTTGCAGCAGCTTGATGGCACCTCGAGTCTGATTTTGATTATGGAGCCCAGCGGCATCCGCCAAGACCTGCGCAAGGGGCTCCGGTATTCCCGATGAATCTATTACAGATTCGTTATTTTCGGCAGCAGCAGGCCAGCACACAGTGAGGAGCACCACGAAAATCATGGAAGATAAATAACTTGTCATAACACGAGCACCTTATTCGATTTTAGTCGTCACGCGAAGGCTGTGTAGGGGCGAAAATGGAACAGCCTCAAATCGTTTCAAACGATTGCCTAGAACGGCTTGAAAGCAGGCTGAAATTATCAACTTAACGAACTTTATAGCATCTACACCGCCGCAAAAACAGCCTGATCACACCCGTGCACAATCCTCGTGACCCCTAAGGTCTGCCGGCCGCGCTTACCGCCTTGGATGCCTGAGGTTGCCGTCTCGACGGGTAAGGCCCTTCTGATCGAAATACTCCAGCAGTTCGATACAGAGATTTCGCCCCATTCCCGAAGCGTCACGATACTGTTGAACCGTAAACGGGCTGCCGCCGGCTACCGACTGCGTTAACGCAACCAAGCCTGCAATGGTTTTGGGCTCAAAAAACCGATTTTTAACCGGATGCACCAATAAACCAGCCTTAGCACAGGCCAGCAGATGCTGATTCAACTGTTTGGCATCGATGTTGAGCTTCGCCGCGAGGTCATGTAACACCGGCGGTTGTTTTGGATTCTCCGCTATGAGCGGGATGACCTGCTTTAAGAGCCTTTGGGTTTGCTCGGGGAGGGTGGCCTGCGCGCCAGGTCGATGAAATAGGGACCCAGATTGTAAGATCACGCCAGCTACTTTGAGCTGTGCAATAACTGCTTCACGATAGAGGCAGGCTTTAGGCATCAACGCTAGGAGTTTTGGGTGATCCATTCCTTGAACACTGGGATGGTTTTGATGCCAGTCCTCAAGGGCTTCAGCCAATCTGCTTTTAACATCCGAAAAGTCTTCAACTGTGACCAACACACCGTTGAGATTAACGAGAGTCGAATGATCCGCCAGAAATGCCGCGATTCGCTCAGGTTTCCAATTTAGGATGCGCTCAATGGTGTCAACTGCCACGCCGTTGCGAGAACCGACAACCAGGCGCATCAGGTAATCGGCGTCGCTCTTGGCTTTGGCAAGCGTCGCTAGAAGCGAAATGCGCTCAGGTTTTGTCCGGCCGCGACTTTGCGCGAGTGGATTGAGGACGAAGCCACTGGCAATGGTTCGGGTCGCGCCTTGATCTCGAAAGATAAGACGGTCGCCGTAGCACAAGGATAACGGGGCGCTCGTCACCAACTGCACAATACCTGACATCCCGGGCTCGATTTCAGGGCCACTCAGGGTCGCCAAGTGTCCTAAGGTGTGCTGCGCCGCGTGGTGCACATGAACCGAGGTCCAATGACGAATCGACTTCTTTTCTGCTGGCAAGGTGTGCAACATAAGGTCGCAATGACTGCGAGCGCTCATTTTGGGGTTGGCCGTTAACCAGTCTCCTCGAGTTAGATAACTTAAGGCGGCTTGCGGCCCGGTTAAATTCAAGGCGGCGCGATCACCGGCGCCCGCGGACGCGCTCACAACATTCTGCCGGTGCAATCCTCGAACTTTGAAGGGTTGCGACTGGTTGGGTGCAGAAAGCGTTTCGGACAAACCAATCTGCCCCGCAAGTATTGCGCCGGTGACCACGGTGCCAGCGCCTTTGACGGAAAAGGTTCTATCAATCGCCATCCGAAAATGGCCCGAATCAGACCGTTTCTGCATCCTTTGTGCGTGGGCCTTTAGGGCCGTAATCAACTCGCTTTCACCAGTTCGGCTAATGCTTGAACAGGAAATCACCTGGCTTTGCTCAAACGAAGTGCCCTGCAGCTGTTGCGTAATGGCAGACTCGACCTCAAGGCAACGCGCAGGTTCCACCCGATCAATTTTCGTTAAAGCAACCAGTAGGGCAGGTACCCGCAGGGCCTCTAAAATGGCTAAGTGCTCGAGGGTTTGCGGCATTATGCCATCGTCGGCGGCCACTACCAGTAGGGCTAGGTCCACCGCACCAACCCCCGCCAACATATTGTTAATAAATTTAATGTGACCTGGAAC
>JABGWC010000037.1 GCA_018645765.1 Gammaproteobacteria bacterium
ACTTCTGACGTCTTTTCTACTACTGACATACCTGTCCTCACCTTCGATTGCAGTCTTTCAACCGACTGCTTTTAAACCATTCTGATTAGATTCCTAATTTTGAATCAAGCTCTGCTGTAACGCTGTACTGCCGTTTTACGTCCTAACGCACACACTGCTGAAGCTCATACCACTCTTCTTGAACCGGCAAATCCTTAACCGGCAAAAGTCGGCGTTCCCTAGACTTCGGGTCGGGGTTCAAGCGCCACGTCGAGCCGCTCAGCCGCACCGATCGAGCGCCCTCTGAGATCAGCACAGGTTCAGCGCTTTTGGGTCGCCTCGGAGCCGCCTTTTTGTCTCCAAAACATGTAAAACAGCTCGCGCGAGCATAACAAAACAGCTTGCTATTGAACAGTAACTCAGCAAAACAAAGCATAGTTTTTTTCAACCCTGACCCCGACCGTCCACCAGAGCCAGCCGCTAGAAATCAGCGCAATTTATCAGTACTGGCGTTACCCTCACAGCATGACTTCAATAAGCGTTGGTCCGTTCCGCTGCAACGCCTCATCCAAAACCGTTTGAAACACTTCACAGCTGTCAACGCGATGCCCCACAACGCCCAGACTACTGGCCAAATCGGCAAAATGAATATTCGGCTCAGAAAGCGCAAACAGCGCGCCGGCATGCTGACCAATTTCATTCACGCCCAGGCGCAGATACTCGGTCTCGAGAATGCCGTAACGTTGATTATTAAAGATTATCGTAATAACTGCCAAGCCTTCTCTGGCCTGCGTCCAGAGCGCTTGGATGGTATACATCGCGGCGCCATCCCCCAACAAAGCAAACACTTGAGCGTCGGGCGCGGCCAGCGCGGCCCCAACGGCCACAGGACCACCTTGGCCAATCGACCCACCGGTCAAATTCAACCATGTATGGGCCTTAGACTGCTGCGCTGGCTGCAGCACCGCCGCACCACCGCCAGAGTCGCCGCACAGAATTGAGCCTTCAGGCATTTTCTGCGCGATCAGGGTCGCAACCGCACGAGTCGAAAGCTTCCCCGTCGGCATATCAAGCACCGCCGTCTCATAGCGATCAGGCGCTGCGGACCCAGCGTTCAATGTGGTCATCAAGGCCTGCAGCGCGCCCGCTACGTCCTCGTGCCCGGCCGCCAAGACCTGTAGATCGCACCCCACTGGCGTCAGCTTTGATGGGGTTTCTGGATAGGCGAAAAAGCTCACAGGTTCCTCCGCGCCGGCCAACAGAATATAGTCCACGCCGTGTAGGGCCTTTTGTACCTGTTCTGGGAAATATGGCAGCCGTTCAACGACGGGACTGCCTGGCCCTGAGTCAATTCGCGCTGGAAATGCCGTCAAGGCAACTCGACAACCGACGTGTTTGGCAATTTTTGCGGCGGCTTCTCGGGCAGCCGGCAATAACCCGTCTTTATCGAGCAGGATCAGACTGCTTGCGGTTAACCGAGCCGCGATCTGGGCAAAATCCGCGTTCGTTTTGGCAGTGACTGGCGTGATCGGAACATTCGGCGCCATCCTTGATGCTGGCCCCCAGCACGCATCCGCTGGCATAATGAGCGTCGCGATTTGACCCTTTGAGCCAGGGGCTTTCTGCATCACGGCGCCCAGCGCGGCCAGCCCATCGGCTGCCAAACTCTCAGCCGTCGAATCCGTTTTGATCCAGCTTGATACATTTTGGGCTAGGGTTACGATATCGCTGGTTAAGGGCGCATCTAACGCCTCATGATCGCGCGTATGGTTGCCAACAAGGTTAATAATGGGCGATGCCGCCCGACGCGCATTGTGCAGATTGGCAATACCGTTGCCCAACCCTGGCCCAAGGTGCAAAAGCGTCACAGCAGGCTTACCGGCGATCCGAGCATAACCATCGGCCGCCCCTGTGCAAACCCCTTCAAACAAACATAAAACTCCTCGGAACGCTGGCTCGGCATCCATCGCCTGAACCAAGTGCATCTCGGACGTTCCAGGATTGGCAAAACAGACGTCAACACCCGCATTTAACAGGGATTGAATCAAACTCCTTGCACCATTCATTGGCGTGCTCCTTGGATCTCTCTAGCGGTCCGCTGCTGGCTGCAGGAACTTATTCCTGGCAGCAGCATACCGTTGCAGCTTGGTCTTTGGCAAAGCGGCGCCCGTACAAAGCCCCAGAACCCACGCTTTAGGCCCTGCCGCAATCTAGTTTGCGGCAGGGCCGCTGTCTCTCTGCAATGGCGGCGCAATGATGCCAGTGTGGTTTACACTACATTCGGTCTAGTCAATAGGATTCTGATCATGTTTCTACCGCCAATACGACAGCTTCAATATCTTGTTGCGCTTTATGATCATCTCCATTTTGGCCAGGCCGCGCGCCACCTAAACGTCACCCAATCCACGCTCAGTACGGGTATTCGAGAGTTGGAGAAATTCCTCGGCGTTCAGCTGGTTGAAAGAACCAACAAAAGTGTAACCTTCTCCGACCTGGGCAAGCGCATTGCCGATCGGAGCCGCTACATACTGATGCAGACTGAAGATCTGATTGACGAAGCAAAGGCTTATCACAATCCTTTGTCGTCGCCCGTAAAAATTGGCGGTATCCACACGATCGCGCCCTACATCCTCGGCAATTATGCGGTCACGCTGCGTCAGCAGATGCCCAGCATTCAGCTCTATCTGCGGGAAAGCACCACGCGTGTTTTGGTGGATGAATTGCAAAACAACAGCTTGGACCTCGCATTGATTGCATTGCCTTTCGAGGCGGGATCGGTTGAAACCAGAATTTTGTATCGCGAACCGCTATACATCGCCCACAATGCACAGACGGAACTGATGGTGCCGGGGGAAACTGACTTCGATGACCTCCCGGATGAAAGCCTGTTGCTTTTAGATGACGGCCATTGTTTGAGAGATCATGCACTGGCGGGTTGCCGCTTAAAAAGCCACAAGAAAGTCCATACGTTTGGCGCCAATAGCCTGCAAATGCTGGTGCAAATGGTGGACAGCGATATCGGCGTGACCATCCTGCCGCAAATGGCGATCGACGCCGGCATCCTGAATGGCACCAACATCCAATATCAGCGTTTACCCATTGAGCAGTTCCACAGAGATATTGGTTTTGCTTGGCGCAAGGGTCACTCTCGGCAGCCATTACTAAACGATATCATCGACGCCATCGATCCGTCGACGTAAGCCATCCGCGCCGCCTGGGCTGAACCGCTAAAGCCCAATGCCAGGGAATCGAGCACTACGAGTCGCATCGATCGGACGATTGGCCGCAGCATGATAGGTGAACACCAAAGAGAGCTTGGTCGCCTCCGTTTGATTCCGACCCGCCGCATGAAACAACTTACTGTGAAAAAACAAAACGTCCCCGGCCTGTAAGGGCACCTGGATCGCTTGCTTCAAGAGCTGTTTATTTTCCTGCAAATCAGGCCGCAAAAAGAGCGCAGCGTCGAAGCGGCCTGGGTCTAGGGTTAAGCGGTGACTCCCCGGAATCACCCGTAAACAGCCATTACGCCGATGCTCATCGGTCAGCGCAAGCCAAAGACTCACTAGATTCTGCTCATCAAATGACCAATAACGATTGTCCTGATGCCAAAGCGTTGCCGATGAAAAGCCCGGCTGTTTGGTCATCACGCAATTATGGTGGCATTGCGATAATTCGAGTGCATCACCGTCTAATAGCTTTGCCAAAATTTGCTTAACCGCATCACTCGTTGCCCAATCCCTGAAAGCCGAATGTCTTGAGCAGGCTTGCAACAACCGCCTTGCAGTGTTCGCCCCCAGCGCCTCGGCATCCGCGGGCGCACCCGGATATTGCACATCGACCTCATATTCCATCGGCGCGAGCTCGGTAGCCAGGTGCTCCTCCGCAATTAGGCGCAAATTCTGCGTGATGGATTTATCGGCAAACCTTGGCACCACCACATAGCCTTGTTCCTCGAAGATTGTTTTCAGCGCCTGTAAGTCCACGAGTTGAGCAACTCCTAATAAACTCCCTCTAGTATACGAGATCTCGCAGCAATCGATTGAATGATTATGCGTCTTTAAAGCATTTGCCCCGAACGCTTAACCATGCCACATTCGGTTGACCCTAATCCCCTTTAGCCTTCAGGAATCAGCCGCTATGAGCCTAAAATCCATATCTGCCATTATTGGTGATTTAGCCAAAGTTCAGCCTGACTGGCCCGCGATTTCGCATGAGGCGATGTCGATTACCCGTCTTGAATTGCATCAAAGTACGAATCGCTTGGCTCGAGCTTATGAAGGCCTCGGTGTACAAGAAGGTGACTTCGTAACCATTGCCCTGCCGAACTCAATTGAGTTTTATCAAGCCTGTATTGCGACTTGGAAACTGGGCGCAACCCCCCAACCGATCTCGGCAAAGCTGCCAAGGGTTGAACAAATTGCGATTGTGCGCCTCGCGAAACCCGCGCTATTGGTTGGAAGTGGCGCCGACTTGGCGTTAGGGATCCAAACCCTACCGGCTAATTTCATGCCGGATCGAGCTTTATCCGATGCCGATCTACCAGACAAAGTCAGTCGCTTTTGGAAGGCCCCAACGTCTGGCGGCTCAACCGGTCGGCCTAAAATTATTGTGTCCGAAATCCCGGGCTGCTTTGATTTCAGTCAAAACAAACCCTTACAGCAAGAATTTGATCGCGCCCAATTGGTTCCGGGACCGCTTTATCACAACGGGCCCTTCTCATTCTCGATGAACGGCTTATTCCTCGGCAATCACATCGTTGTTATGACCCGCTTTGATGCAGAGCAAACCCTCGCACTCATCGAGGCACACAACATTGATTGGATGATGATGGTACCCACCATGATGTCTCGAATCTGGAAACTACCCGATGAAATTCGACTGAAGTATGACTTGAGCTCACTACGCGTGATGCTACATTTGGCGGCGCCCTGCCCGCCTTGGTTGAAAGAGAGATGGATTGAATGGCTCGGCGGCGATCGAGTCCATGAGCTTTTTGGGGGGACCGAAGGCACGGGCGCGACCTGGATTACGGGCGATGAATGGTTAGCGCATCGCGGCTCGGGGGGCAAACTGCTCGGCGGGGCAAAGGTCAAGGTCGTAAATGAACAAGGTGAGACGCTACCCAATGGCGAAATTGGAGAGATCTACCTGCTACCGCCCGGCGGACAAGGCAGCACGTACCATTACATCGGCGCGGAGTCTTCAGGTCTTGACGGCGGTTGGGAATCCCTTGGGGACTTGGGCTATGTCGATTCGCAAGGGTACCTCTACTTATCGGACCGCAAGACCGACATGATCCTCGCCGGCGGGGCCAATATTTACCCTGCCGAGATCGAAGCAGCTATCGACACCCACCCGCTGGTGCGATCCAGCGCGGTCATCGGCCTACCGGATGACGACCTTGGGCAGTCGGTTCACGCCATTGTGGATGCGGCAGAGGCTCTGACGGATGAGGTTTTGCTACAGCATCTGACCGAGCATCTGGCGCGTTATAAGATTCCCAGGACCATCGAGCGGGTTCAAACCCCTTTACGAGATGATGCGGGGAAAACACGCCGTTCCGCATTGCTTAAAGAGCGGATCGCCAAAGCCGAGTCCATCGACTAGGTTGGCAAGGCGGCCGCGGCTAAGGGGTCTTGATCAATCAGATGTGCGGTGTCGTTAAAACGGCGCAACGTCATGGCATCACCCTGCACCACGATGTGGCTGATCGAGCCATTATCGGCGCCGGTAAAGGCAAACGAACGCGCCCCGGTAATGGCTTCCAAAATTTGGCCAATCACCCCGCCATGAACAAAGACCGCGACCAATTCATCCGGATGAGCCGCTGCAATGGTTTGAATACCCCGAAGCAATCGCGTTTTAAAGACCTCGGCGGATTCTGCCCCAGGGATAACATCCCAACGGCCTTCTGATTGCATCTGCTGATAGATCGGATGATTCTCATGCGCTTTAATTCTGAGCACACCACCTTCCCAATCCCCCAGATGAACTTCATGCAAATCTGGATTCTGATTCGGCTGGCGCCCAATCGCTCGGCATAGGGGTGCTGCGGTCTCAGTGGTTCGTTGCAGTTTGGTAACATAAACCGCGCTGATAGGCAGGCTCTGCAGCCGCTGTCCAACTTGTTCTGCTTGCACGCGCCCTTGGGGCGCGAGCTCAGGATCGCCTTGACCATCGACTAAGGGAAAGGGCGCGTCCGCGCGGGCGGCTCTCGACTCGCCATGACGCACCAACAGTATTTCCGTTGCGCCTTTGGGCGGGGTAAATCGGGTTTGACGGTATTCCTGAACGGTCATAGGTTGCTCCTCATTGTGCCCAGATGATAGCTCGGATTTCATTGAATACACCAGTTTGGCTAGGTATTCTTGAGCGACCGAACGCTGAGTCAAGCTTATGAGCTGGGATAAAGAACTCCGAGAACTCGACCAACGTGGCGCATTGGCTGAAGCAATGGGCGGCGAGGAGAAGGTTGCCCGCCAACACCACTTTGGTAAATTGACGATCCGCGAGCGGATACGCGCCGTTGTTGATCCGAACTCCTTTCATGAGATTGGGAAGCTCGCGGGTGTTGGTCGCTATAATGAGGCAGGCGAACTGATCGACCTCATACCCTCTAATTTTGTTTTTGGAACCGCGGCCGTCCTTGGTCGACCGGTTATTGTGTCAGGCGACGACTTCACGGTGCGCGGCGGTTCGGCCGATGCCTCAATCGCGGGCAAACGCCTGCAAGCCGAGGGCTTGGCACTCGAACTAAAGTTGCCACACATTCGACTAATCGACGGGATGGGTGGGGGTGGTTCCGTGAAGACCATTGAGACCGCCGGTAGAACCTATATTCCGCGTGTCGCTGGCTGGGATACCATTGTGAACCACTTGTCGGTTGCCCCATCGGTATCATTGGCCTTGGGCAGTGTTGCCGGTATTGGCGCGGCGAGAGTCACCACCTCGCACTATTCCGTCATTGTTAAAGATACCGCACAAATGATGATCGCCGGCCCCGCGCTCGTCGATTGGGCTAGCCTGGGTGAGGTTTCGAAAGAAGAGTTGGGTTCCAGCCGCATTCATACTCGTAATGGCTCGATCGATGATGAAGTTGCAACCGAAGCGGAAGCCTTCGATCGGGCTCGGCGCTTTCTGAGCTACCTACCGAATCACGTCGATGAGTTGCCCGCTCGTACCGACTGCGAAGACCCAGTCGATCGAAAGTCTGAAGCGCTCAACACGCTGGTGCCTAAGGATCCCCGCAAGATCTACAAAATGCGAAAAGTCATTGAGGCTGTGGTGGATGAAGGCTCTTTTTTTGAAATGGGTCGTTTATGGGGTAAATCGATTATCACGGGACTGGCTCGAATCAATGGGATTGCGATCGCTGTTTTCGCAGAAGATCCTATGATCTACGGCGGCGCTTGGACGGCTGATGCCTGCCGAAAGTTGGTGCGCCATACTGATCTTGCCTCGACCTTTCATTTGCCCTTGTTGCATCTGGTCGACTGCCCTGGCTTCCTGATCGGCAAACAATCCGAAGAAAGCGGCACCATTCGCCTGGGCTCAACCGCTTTTGCCGCCCTTGGGCAAGCAACTTCGCCGTTTTGTAGCGTAGTGATCCGCAAAGCCTTTGGGGTTGCCGGAGCCGCTAATACCAAACCCGGAAGCCATCACCATCGATTCAGCTGGCCATCAGGCGATTGGGGATCACTCCCCATCGAAGGGGGTATCGAGGTTGCCTATAAGGCCGAGCTAGCCGAATCCGCCAATCCAGATGAGCATTTGGCAGAAATTAAAGCGCGTCTCAATCAGCTTAGATCGCCATTTCGATCAGCGGAGTTTTTTGAAATAGAGGACATTATCGAGCCGGCTGACACTCGCCGCCATCTTTGCCATTGGGCAGAGCTGGCTTATCGCGCGTTACAACCCGGCACCAGCCGGTTCGGATACCGACCATGATCCGCCTTGCCCTCTTGGCCACTGCGCTCGTCTCAGGCAACCTCGCCGCCGAGACCTTGTGCAGCCTTGGAGACCTTCAGCGCATCATCGGCGTTGAATACGAATCCAACGAGATTGCGGTGCCGTGCGCGGTTCGTTACCAAAAGGTCAATGAAGGCGAGATCACTTATCCGTGGCGTGCCGAGAGACAAGTTGGCTATTGTGAGGCTCGGGCCGACGCGCTGGCCGCTAAGTTCAGCGCCCTCGGCTGGACCTGCGAGACACAACCCAAATTCAACCCCGATATCGCAGAAGACCATAGCGCATCCAATCCCTAATCGATGCTTTTAACATTTTGGGGCTTGCGGCCTTTCACCCCTTGAGAAAACCAGCACTAAGAATCCCCCGCATCGGCCGGTGCGCAGTATGAAGCGATCGCTGAGATCAGAACAAAAGTACTGTCTTTGAAACAAGGTCTATCCTTGTAACAAAGGATGGTCTTCCGGTAATTGCTTGGCGACCCATAGAGCCAGCTTATGTGCCATAGCCTTTTGGGAGAGATCCATCTTAGCCAAAGGTTGAATCAAGCGATCATGAACCAGCAATCGATACAGATACTCGACCTTTTCATGATGTGAATCCGTCGCTTCAAACTCAACCACCCCACGCTTTTCGGCATACAGCATTCCAATTCGGATGCCCTCTCTCAGCAACCCGGTTTCGTTCACTAATTTCTTATTCTTGGCCATAGGCTGAAACCGACATAACACGCGTTTACTGTAACGCGATCTCGAACAGATTACGACGGCCCGCAAGCCAACCGATGCACTGTTTCGGCGCTATAGGGTTGGGCATCATCGCTGTCGGCGCCCGCTGGGGCTGCAGCGCATTGCGCAGGCGCCTGCCTGCTAATCTGCGACGTTGCCTGCCGTCGAGGGCTGTAGCAAACGACTCGGTTTTGGCCGTCGAAACACCCCAAAGCACGAACGCTTGCGGGCAACTTGCTTCGGATCAATCGTGGGCTTAAGCTGGCCCTTTTTTATGAGCCGGCCATGAAAGCAGCGCATCGATATATCTTAACCTTGACCTGTCCAGATCGCGTCGGCATCGTTGCCACCGTCAGTGAATTGATTGCCTCGCTCAACGGCTGGGTCACCGAAGCCAACTATCATTCGGACCAAGATTCAGGCTTATTTTTCATGCGCAATGAAATTAAGGCCGACTCAATCGGGGATCAAATCGAGGCCTTCAAAGCTGGCATTCGAGCCATCGCGACCAATTTCAACCTACACTGGGCACTGCATGATACCGCTGAAAAACAACGCATCGTGTTATTTGCCAGCAAGGCATCGCACTGCCTGAATGATCTATTGCACCGCTGGCATAATGGCGAGCTTGATTGCACAGTTAGCGCTGTGATTTCGAACCACGAATCGCTGCGCCGAATGGTGGAATTCTACGGCATCCCGTTCGAGTACATTCCGATCATCCCGGACAATAAAGCCGCCGGCTTCCATCAGGTTGCCGAAGCACTCGAACAGCTTCAACCGGATGCGGTGATCCTTGCACGATACATGCAGGTTTTACCGGGTTCGATCTGCGAGGCTTATAACGGCCGGATGATTAATATTCATCACAGCTTCTTACCGAGTTTTATGGGTGCAAACCCCTACCAGCGGGCGTTTGAGCGGGGGGTCAAGCTTATTGGCGCAACCAGCCACTATGTCACCGAAGATCTCGATGAGGGACCGATTATTGAGCAAGATGTGTCACGGGTCAGTCACAGGCACCAAACGAAAGACCTGATTCGATTAGGCAAGGATATTGAACGCGTGGTACTTGCCCGCGCTGTGCGCTCACACCTTGAGCGCCGGGTCTTTATCAGCGGCAATAAAACCATTGTTTTTGACTGATTGTGAGACTGCCGCATCGGGATGGGTCTTAATGATTTAAATGCCCCTCTCGAAACGGTCTTGAGCCGGCCCTATGGCCGCTTAATCTGTCAAATCACTGCCCTGGGTCTCCGTTAATTGCGAGAGTGACATCAGCGTGAGGATTGCCGCCAGGGCAATATAAACAGACACCCAAAAGATGCCAAAGTTGTTCCACAGCAAGACCGCGATGGTCGGCGCTAAGGCGCCCCCGACAATCGCGCCAAGCTGGTAGCCGAGAGATGCGCCGGAGTAACGCACTTCAGTACTGAACAGTTCCGTGAAAAAAGCCGCTTGTGGGCCGTACTGCATCCCGAGAAAAACCAGCCCCATAGTCACTGCGAAACAAATCAAGACGGGTTGGCCGGTATCAATCAGCGGAAACAAGGCAAAACCCCAAAGCCCAGTCAAGATCGCACCCCAACGGTAGACCGTTTTACGGCCCAGTCGGTCTGATAACCCCGAAAAATAAAATTGCGATGGCACCATAATGGCGGCCGCCACCAACACGGCCGTCAACATCATGTCCCGAGACAGCGTAACGGTTGGCGAATTAACGCCGTACGCTACAACAAACGCAATTAAAATGTAGAACGTGACTTGAATCGACAAGAAAGCGCCCGCCGCCAGCACGATCCGCTTTGGATAGCGTCGCAGCACTTCAACGATCGGGGACTTTACGACGGTTTGTTGCGCTGTATCCTTTGGCGCTTGGTTGGCAGCAAGTGCTTTAAAAGCGGGCGTGTCTTCCAGTTTCAGCTGCACGTACATCGAGATCAAGATCAGGACAAAACTGGCGATAAACGGCAGGCGCCAGCCCCAGTCCATAAAGTCAGCTTCAGACAAGCTGGCGCTCACGCCCAGAAAAGCAAGGTTGGCGAGGATGACGCCGACGGGCGCACCAGCCTGAGCATAGGCGCCATACCAGCCCCGTTGATCCTTCGGCGCGCTCTCCGTCACCAGCAACATGGCCCCGCCCCACTGGCCTCCGATCGCCAGACCCTGAACAAATCGCAGCACCACCAGCAGCAGCGGCGCCATCACGCCGATCGACTGATAGGTCGGCAAAAAGCCAATCAGGGTGGTCGCCACCCCCATCATCATCAGCGCAACCACCAACGTTTTCTTGCGGCCAACCCGGTCGCCAAAATGGCCAAAAATAGCCCCACCCAGCGGTCTCGCTAAGAACCCCACCGCAAAGGTACTAAACGATGCAATCAGAACCACCATGGTCGGAAGGTCTTGTGGAAAAAATGCTTGAGGAAAGATCACCGCAGCCGCGGTGCCATAGAGAAAAAAGTCATACCACTCGATGCTCGTTCCAGAGAGCGACGTCAGTGCGACCTTCCGCATATCTTTGGTTTTTTCTTGACTCATAGATCCCCCTTTCCAAGTTCTAAGTTACCCTTCGCCAAATTTAACCGCAAAAGATCATTAGCGCCTTCCACCAGTCGTAAGGAGCGCACCCGACGATAAAGCGCTTCCAACGGATGTCCGACAACCAAGGCTTGCCCGCCCACTAACTGCACGGCCCAGTCGATAATCGTGCTGGCAACCTCCGTGCAAAATACTTTTGCTGCGATCACCTCGTTAACACTGTTATCGGGGCCATCTGCCCGTCTCGCCGCCCGATATAAGACACTTCGGCCAGCGAATGCTTGAATACGAAGCTCAGCGTACCGCAGGCGGACGCCCTCTTTATCGCCAAGCGAGCCACCAGTCCGATGGGGCGCCAATAAATGTTGGTTCAGGTAGTCGAGCGCCCACAGGCTCATGCCCATCGCCTCCGCCGCGACCATCAATCGAACGTTACCAATATTGGCCAACGCCCGCGGCATGCCTTCACCCAGTTTGCCAATCATTTGCCAGCTAGGGACCTTGACCGCCTCAAATCGAAAGGCAGCATGCCCGCCACCTTCCATCGAGGTAAACGTGTCCTCGAGAACAACGCCAGCCGCGGCGCGGTCGACGACCACCATCGCCGTGCCCAACTTCGCGCCATTTGGATCTTCGACGTTGACCAGAATTGATAAAAAATCGGCCGTGTCACCGCCCGTGACGTAAGATTTTTGGCCATTGAGCGTCAGTTCATCGTTTGCCAAAACCGCCCAGGTCGGGCGCGGTGCGCTATCAGGCTCGGTAAACCCAAATGCGCCTCGTTTCTCACCCGCCATGACGGGTTTTAAAAATTGGCTCGCCAACTCACCCGACGCTTCGTGCAAGATGCCCGGACCCGGGCCAAAAATAAATCGAGTCAGTTCCGAGTTGGCACTCGCCCAATATTCTCGAAGCATTGTCAGCTCTAAGGCGCCTGCCGGGGCCCCACCAAAAGCTTCCGGCTGCGTCTTATAGAAAAACCCAGCCTGCTTCGAGGCCGCGCGTACTTCCGCGCTCAGCGCAGCGAGCGGTTCGCCAAGCCCCAACCGCTCGCCTCGTGGCACGATTTCCTGCGCGACAAAACCTTCGGCCTGTTTTAGAACGGCTAAATAACTTTCCGGTAGTTGTTCTGGCATCAACAATCCTTACCTTGATCCGTAATCAAAATGATGTGGCAATCACACAAACCCTAATGCATTCGCGGTTCGGTGTTCGATTCAGCATTTTTTGGACGCCTTCACGATTTTGTACACGACTTGCGACTTCGGAATTTGGTATATTCCTCTTTTTCTCACAGCGAGCGTCTAAATGAAAGTTGCCATTGGTATTGGAAGCGCCTATTACAACGGCGATGACTGGAATGAATTGGTCGACTACACCGTTGCTGCAGACACCATGGGCGTCGATTACGTCTGGTCCGCCGAGGCCTGGGGCATGGATGCGGTTGTGCCGCTGGCCTATCTCGCTGCTAAAACCCAGCATATCAAATTGGGCACGGGCATTATGCAAATTAGCTCCCGCGTGCCGCCGATGATTGCGATGACAGCGCAAAGCCTCAGAACCGTCTCCAATAATCGTTTTGTTCTTGGTTTAGGCGTCTCTGGCCCACAAGTAGTCGAAGGGTTGCACGGCGCATCCTTTGCCAAGCCCCTGTCAAGATTGCGTGAGTGTGTTGATATTATCAAGCTGGGCCTTGCCAGCGAGCGCATTGCCTACGAGGGCAAGCACTATGTGTTGCCGAGACCAGGGGGTGAAGGCAAACCGATCCGTTTGTCCCAACCGCCGCAGGCCGACTTGCCCATCTACTTAGCAACCCTTGGCCCAAAAGCGATGGAAATGACGGGAGAGCTTGCCAATGGCTGGCTGGGCACCTCGTTTATGCCCGAGCAAGCCGATATTTTTTTAGAACCGCTCTTGCGAGGTCTCGCAAAATCCGGCCGAACGCTTGCCGATATCGACGTACAAGTGGGCGGCAGTTTAGAGATCGATGACGATGTTGAACGTCTGATCGAAGCCCGACGGCCCGCTATGGCCTTTACCTTGGGCGGAATGGGCTCGGCGAAGACCAACTTTTATAATGATGCGTTTAAACGCGCCGGTTACGCAGAGGCTGCTGAGGCAGTGCAAGCCTTATGGGTGAGCGGCGATAAAGCGGCCGCAATTCGCGCGGTACCCGATGAAATGGTGCTTAAAACCAATCTCATCGGCACGCGAGAGATGATTGTTGAGCGGATTAAGGCCTATGCCGCCGCCGGCGTTACAACCCTGCGGATCAGCACCTCCGGTCAAAACTGGCGAGAACGCACCGAGACCCTTGCAGAAGCCACAGACTTAATTCATTCGATTCAGTAATCCCAGCAAGGGATCCGTCGACTTAGGTTGACATACGAGGAGCAGCTACCATGCAACAATGCGCATTCTGTGAAGCCGACGTCATCACACCGATGTATTACACAACGCCAGAGATTAAGGAATTGCATCAACCTTATGCCGGTCTACCGCGGGAGGTGTATTGCAGCGCTGAATGCAGTACCCGACGCTTTGAGGCTTTATTGCAACAGACGGCATCCACTGACGACTAAGGCTTTTCAGAGTCAGTCGAGCCTAAAAAAGCAGGAGACGCCATGAATCGCTGGCAAATCGGGGACGTCCGTATTACTCGTATCGTTGAGATGGAAGTCGCCGGCGGTACACGATTCATCTTGCCCCAGGGAACGCCCGAGGCCGTTTCATCGATGCAATGGTTAGTGCCGCATTTTGCAACCCCCGAGGGCAAGCTCATCATGAGTGTGCATGCCCTCGTTATCGAAACGCCGGATAGACTGATGTTAGTTGATACCTGCATCGGTAATGATAAGGATCGTTCAATCCCCAACTGGCACCAACTGTCGTTACCCTTTTTAGAAGACTTGGCAAAGGCCGGTTATGAACCTGAGCAATTCGACACCATTATGTGCACCCATCTTCACGTTGATCATGTTGGTTGGAATACTCGCTTGATCAATGGCGTCTGGGTCCCCACCTTCAAAAATGCCCGCTACCTCATTGGCAAAACAGAATACGAACACTGGCAAGCGGCGGACCCAAGCGACTTGAATGACGGCATCTTCGAAGACTCGGTCCTGCCCGTCATGAACGCCGGACTGATGGACCTGGTTGCAGCCGATCATCAGGTGTCAGAGGAAGTCAGCTTCGTCTCAACACCCGGGCATACGCCAGGCCACGTCAGCATCTTAATCCGCTCAAAGGCAAAGCAGGCGCTTATTACTGGCGATTGCATCCACCACCCTTGCCAAATCGAGCAAACCCACTGGTCGAGCAGTGCCGACTTTGATGCCAGCAGAGCGATTGCAACCCGAGAAAATCTTGTAGCCGCCTACGCGAACCAGCCGAC
>JABGWC010000183.1 GCA_018645765.1 Gammaproteobacteria bacterium
ACGGATCAAAAAGCCCTCGCCTATCATTGCATGCGGGCAAACGTCCGAGCTTCTGTGAACCAACTCAAACACGGCTCATCCGCTTTGGAAGGACTCGTCGCCGCGAGCCGATTGCAGATCTGTGGTGCCTACTATGATCTTGACTCGGGCAGCGTGCATTTTTTCGAGTAGGGCCCTCAACCTATCGAGGGCAGCATTGAATCGATTGCCGTCGGCCTGCCCGGTCGGGCGTCGAGATATCCGCCAGCACCTTGCCTGCGCTCGGTTAAGCGCTGTTGAAAAGGCGCTTGGATTCCGCATCAGCGCGCCCAAAACGATCGGCAAACTCCGTGATCAAGAGGGCACTAGCCATCATCACTTATCGCGCATCCCCTTTTAACCAAAATCTGTGGCCAACTGCCCTTCTTCAAACGACTTATTCGCCAAGATATGAAGATGGAGATGGAAAACGGTTTGGCCCGCGTCGGCGCCGTTATTAATGATTAACCGAAAGGCCTCATCACAGCCCAACTGCTTCGCCATTTTTCCAGCAAGCAGCAGGAGATGACCAAGCAAGGCTTGATGAGACACATCCGCGTCCACCAGCCTTGGAATCTTGACCCTGGGAATCAATAGAATATGGATCGGGGCCTGGGGATTTATATCTTTGATCACAATTGCCTGATCATCTTCGTAGAGCAGCTCAGAAGGTATATCCCCCGACATAATGCGCTCAAAGATTGATTGATCTGAATCCATTTTTTACTCCTGACCGAAATTGCCGAAAAGTTTAGCATAGCGCGGGTCAAGCCCTTGCCCTGCCTGTTTGAGCGCACCGGTTACAACGGTTGCAACCGCAAAGTTAACTTTTGGCTGTTAAACTTTGGGTTTGACTCGGCCTAGCGATTTGACCATAAAAATGTCCGCTCGCGCATAGTCGGACGTCACGGTGGCTTTTTCTTCGATAAAGCCAAGGGACCGATAAAGCGATATTGCCGGTTTAAGACGCTGATTAGACTCGAGCACGACATCCTCAAAACCAGCGGCTTCAGCATAATCGATCACCGCTTGGCCGAGCCGCCGGCCCAGGCCAAAGCCTTGAAACTGCTCTTGAACGGCCATTTTAGCCAGCTCCGCCCGTCGAGGGTTCTGGCGCAGCAACGCACACGTGCCAACAACTTGGCCTCCTGCGGTGACCGCACAAAAAATGGTACCCCCCGGAGTCAAAATTTTGGCCACGGGGTCATCAAAGACTGCTTGATCTCGGTCTTCAACTTCAAAACTGGCTTCAATCCAGCGCCGATTAAGGCGCTCAAAACTCGCTTTAAATTCCGCACGATACGGTGCGATAGTGATGCCTGAGATAGCACTTTCAAATCGCTGGCTCAGCGACTGCGCGGTAATCGCTTGCTCCCAACGCACAAGAAGATCAGGCAACCCGACTGCAGTCGCCAGATTGGCAAGCATGTCTGATTCCAGCTCTGCATGCGCAGAGAGCCCCGAGAAATAATATCGCCCAGAGTTAGTAAGCGCTAACAATCTTCTGCGTTTATCTCGGCGATCTCGATAATCAGCCACATATTCTGCCGCCATCAAGTTCCGAGCAATCTGGACCACAGCAGGGTGAGAAATTTTGAGTCGCTCACTCAAAGCGACGATGGACGCCGGCCCACCGCGATAAAGCTCGAGACCCAATCGAGTCCGAGGCGAAGCCAAGGATTTGCCTAAGCCGGCTTCTTGCTCATAATAGGCGCGGGTCTCTCGAACTCGATCAGTAAACGCCTGATGACTGCTATTCTTTTCTTGATCCGCCATCTCGATTGCTCTTGATTATGCCCCTCAACACGTTCCTCACGCCATCAAGCATCACTTGCCTTCTTGCCACGTGCCACGTGCCACGTGCCACGGCCAGTAAAGGCTCCCTGAGTCGTCAACGCAACCCAATGCAGGCCAATGCGCAGCGCCTTTTGAAGCAACCTAGTTTGATCGTTTCAAATCGTAATATATGTTATATTTTACGTAATTAATAACATAATAATACCTGCTTTCAGAACCAAGCATTCTCAAGGCAGCGGTTGCCCCATAAGGGACCGAGCAATGCACCGACAGATCTGCTACACAGACCGCTGCAAAAGGCAACGCAGGCCCAACGGACAGAGCAGGCCGACGATAGATCAAGGCAAGCGCTTTAAAAGCGCGTCATTTCCGTTTAAAAAGACCAAAGCGATGTCACAAACAATGTAGGACCCTGTTCCTTTCCATACAGCGGCCAGAACCCGATTCATTGGAGCTAAACACATGAGAATCCACCCCCTAACGGGCGCATTGGGCGCCGAGATCCAAGACGTTGATCTGAATCATCTCACCGACCAAACTCGTAAGGAGATTGAGGCCGCGTTTCATGAGCACCTTGTCCTCGTCTTCCCGGACCAAAGCTTAACCCCCGCCACGTTACTCGCCCTGACCCACCAACTGGGCGGACCCGGCGAGACGCCCTACCTTCAGGGACTGCCTGACTATCCAGACGTTGTACCCATCATAAAGGCCGCATCCGAGCAATCACCGGTGAGCTTCGGCTCGGGATGGCATACCGATTTCACGTTTCAGAGCGAACCCCCAAGTCGGACGCTGCTCTATGCACAGCAGACGCCACCGCATGGCGGCGACACCCTCTTTACCAATCTCTACCTCGCCTATGACGCACTCTCGCAGGGCCTTAAAAACCTCCTGGCCCCACTCAACAGCCTACACAGCGCAACCCGTTCATATGGCCCAAACAGCACCCTGCAAAACCAACTTGAAAACATGGTCATCACCAAAGAGACTGACGAGCCACCCGAGCAAGCACACCCCGTAATCAGAATCCATGATGTCACGGGCCGTCCAGCGCTTTGGGTCAACCCAACCTACACCCTTCGCTTTGAGAATATGACCGCAGCCGAAAGCAAACCATTACTCGATTACTTAAACCAATTTGTAACGCAACCCTCTTTCACCTGCCGAGTGCGATGGCAACCCCAAACGCTTGTGATGTGGGATAATCGCTGCACGCAACACTGCGCGACCTCGGATTACCACGGGTATCGCCGAGAAATGCTGAGAACCACCATTAAGGGCGCTCGGCCAAAAGGGCTTACCGGCTAGCGCCTAACTGCTATGAGCATTTGATCATGACCAATGTCACCCGAACGTTTTACAAGTGGTTGATTGCGATACCCTGCTTTGGCTTATCAACCCTTACTTTTGGCGCCGGCATCATTGTGCTTGCACTACTTGGCTATGGCGACCTGGGATCGCGAACCCTCGCCGTCGCCTGGGCAAGGTTCAACAGCCGCATTCTGGGGATGACGGTTTCAATCGAAGGACTCAAGCATCTTCGACCCAACCAATCCTATGTCATCACCGCCAACCACATCAGCGCGCTCGATATTTTGTTGATCTACGGCTACCTGCCGACCGAACTAAAGTGGGTTATGAAGAAAGAGTTGCGGCGCGTACCGATCATCGGTGCGGCCTGCCACGCAATGGGACACATCATCATTGACCGCTCGAACTCAACGAGCGCGGTAGAAAGCATCCAACACGCCGCTCATAAATTGATCAACGGCATGTGCATCCTATTTTTTCCAGAAGGCACGCGCACCAAGCCCGGAGAAGTTGCGCCCTTTAAGAAAGGCGCCTTTCGACTGGCAATCGATCTGAGCCTACCCGTTCTACCCATGACGATTGAAGGCACAGAGCGCCTACTCCCGACCGAGACACTGGACTGGCGACCCGGCGCGGTCACACTACGCATCCACCCAGAAATCAGCACCCTCGAGCTCGGATCCAATCAGGTCGATACCCTTTGCAATCAAGTTGAGGCGGTCACACGCGGCACCCCAAGACAGAGAACCGCAGCGCTCACACCAGAACTTCAAGCATGATCGTCAACCCCACGCCTGCTCGGGCAACGCCCCCATCTCTAACACCAAAACCAAACCATCCGTTACTCTTGCCGATCAAAGACTCACTCGGATCACCACCAACAAGTACCGCCTTGAGCCTCGCATCGGTTAACCTAAGCCCAACCATTACACAGAGCGCGACCATCAATGCGACCAAATCAAAGATTTAAGACCACCCAATAATCTCGCCCGTCATGCCAAAAACATTTCGCACTAAAAAATACCCCAACAAAGAGAACCATGCCGTGAATTCAAATGCTCAATCGACTAACCCGCTTGCTGCCAGCGAATGTTTTGTCTGCGGACCCGATAACCCAAACGGCCTGAAACTTTCGTTTCAATTAGAAGACGCGTGCTGCACCGCCGCCTTTACACCGGACAAGTTTCATTGCGGTTACAGCGGCATCACACATGGCGGCATCATCTTCAGCGCCCTCGATGACGTCATGGCCAACTGGATATTCTTACGAGGCGAGCGAGCGGTCACGGCCAAGTGCAACCTTCGATACAAAGCCCCTTTACCGACTGGCGTCCCAACCCAACTCAAAAGCTGGTGTCTAAAAAGAAAAGGCCGGCTGGCAATGATGGCCT
>JABGWC010000034.1 GCA_018645765.1 Gammaproteobacteria bacterium
AAAGACGACATGATTATTTCCGGTGGGTTTAATATTTGGCCGGCGGAGCTTGAAAACGTCTTGCTAAACCATTCTGAGGTGCTCGAAGTGGCGGTGTATGCGATCCCGGATGCCCGTTGGGGCGAGACGCCGGCTGCGACCTGTGTCATTGAAGCAGGCGCAGGCGTGACAGCATTGGATTTGATTGCTTTGTGCGCCAAAACGCTTGGCTCGTATAAAAAACCAACACAGATTTATTTCCAGACTGACGCGCTACCGAAAAGCCCAGTGGGGAAAGTCCAGCGTAAGGTTTTGCGTGAGCCCCATTGGCAGGGTCAAGATCGTCGGGTATCGGGCAATTAAGCGCTATATCTATTGAGCTTGGCCTGATAAATTCAAAGAGCGTTGGCGATGATATTGTCGACTGCAGCATTGCAAAATAGAGGCATTGCTAAATAGAGGTCTTGCAAAAGAGAGGTCTTGCAAAAGAGAATCTTGCTGAGGCAAAGAACAAATAAAGGAGCGGTTCATGGGGTTAGATTTAGCGACAATGGAAAAAATTACGGCCGACGTTCAAATGAACGATCTGCAATGGGTCGAAGTTGGAGAAGGCTCGTATTTTAAAGTGCTGACGGTTCATGAGCCGACGAACACAGTCGCTTTTGGTTACAAGATGGATCCCGGCGCGCCAGATTTTCCATCGCACTTTCATATTTGTCGTGCCATGGCCTGGACGGTTAAAGGTTGGTACGGTTATCGCGAATCAGAAAAACCCGAAGAGAGCCGGATCACGACTGGGATGTTTTCCTATGAGGCGGCTGGTTCTTTCCACACGCCCTTTAGTGATTGCCCAGAAGGGTTCCAAACCGTTGGGATTTTTGAAGGTGACACGGAGATTTTGCTGCAAAACCATGCAGAGGCTGATCCTAGTTCTGAACGGATCGGTGATTTAACCGTTGGCGATTTTATGGGTTGGGCGAGCGGGGCAGCGCACATTGTGCACCGTGATGGCACCATCACCGGGAGCCCAACCTTCAAATACGATTTCACCAGTGGTGTGAATACTTTTAAGATCTAGTGGCCATAGCAGAACCCGGTGATAGCACCGTCGATCATCTGCCGTCTTTCTGAGTCGCGGCGGCAGAGGGCTATGGGTGGAGATTGGGCCGTGATTAAAAAGAAAGGGCAGGTGTGATGAGTGAATTGCAAGTTGATGCTGAGTCGGCGTTCTTAGAAACGGTGTTATACAGTTCCAGAGCTATGCGTCGACTTGAGCCGGAGCCCGTGCCAGAGGCGTTGTTGCTGAAACTGATTGATGCGGCCAATCAAGCGCCGAGTGGTTCTAATGCCCAGCAGACACGTTGGATTGTGGTGCGAGACCCGGGTCAAAAGCAGAAGCTGGCAGATTTAAACCGGCTCCATGGCGCGCCCTATATTCAACCGGAAGTGGATCAGCCTAGAGATGCCAAGCATAAACGGCTGGTCGATGCGGTGGTTTGGCAGATGGACCATATGCATGAAGCGCCCGCTTTGATTGTTGCCTGTTACGACTATGATGAACCGGTCTCAGGCGGTGATATATATCGCAAGGCGGGATCCGTTTGGCCAGGCATTCAGAATCTATTGCTCATGGCACGTTCCTTAGGGCTGGGTGCTGCCCCGACGACCTTAGCCCTCCGAGACCAAGCGATGGTCCGTGCAGCACTTGATTTGCCGGAAACCTTTGCGGCTTTGTGCATGATTCCGGTTGGGTATCCCTCAGGGCGATTTGGACCGGTCACTAGAAAGCCGGTCTCAACGATTATGCGGTTCGACCGTTGGTCTCAATAGTAGAACGCGCTGTCACGAGTGTCACCTCTATAAAGCGATGGATAAAGTGTTCGGTTACTGCGGTTTTGAAGTCGGAAGGATTCGGTCAGGGGCGCTTTTCTGAGAAAGGCCTAGGTTTTGAGCGACGCCTGATGCCATAGAAGTGCGCGTCAGATTGTTGCTGGTTGATCCATCTCGTTTTGTGATATTCCTAATTGCCCCGGCATGTATGGAAATCGTGAAGTTGATTGATCTTGTTTAACCGGTTGAATCAAGACGCGGGTCGACCCTTGATCTTGCCGAAAGGGCTGTTGATATCGAAGCCGGCAAAACGATAGCGCCCAGCCTGTTTTTTGAAGTCAATGGTCATAGTTTGTTCGTGCTGCTTGAAGGGCCAGAAACCGGCCGGTTGATCGGCGTCAGTGCTGAGTGCGTCGGTTGCCGTTTTGGGTCTTCCTGAGTGTGTGACGCGGGACTGATTGCTTGTGGCCGTTTGCAGTGAGACCTGGCATTGGATCATGCGGGGTGGTTTTTGCGCTGTTAGCGGAGTCTCATCAACGAGCGCTTCATTGAGTGGTTGACCGATTGATGTCTTTTGGATGGATACCGTGTAGCGCCGTTTACCATCGTAAACGCGATAGACCGCGTCGCAGGTCTCTTCTTGATTGAGTTGAATGATCAAGTTTTGGAGCACTGAGAGGGGATCGATTCGATCCCGATCGAGCGTTGGGTCGATCAGAAGTGGCTGCGCTTGAGTGCGGTCTGAGAATTCGATGACGGTTGGAATGCCGCCCTGTGCAAGCGGGAATTGGATGTAACGGCGTTCCGCAATGCCGGCATCGACTGCAATGACCTGGTAGGACTGAATGCCTTCAGGCTGCTTATCCGATCGAAAGGTTGCCTTATAGCGCTTGAACCAATGCACCATGCCCCGGGTTTGGCCCGACGCCCATAAGGCATTGCGCTGACCTGGCGCCACTTGAAGGGTCGATAAGGCTGGGTCTGATGAGGCCCCTGGACTTGTGTTGAAGAAGGTCACATCACCCAGTACAGCCCCATACAGTCGAAATACAAATTGATCGCCGTCTTGGGCGTGTGCGCTCAAACCTGAAAGCAGCGCGAAGAAGAAACCAAGGCGGTGCCAAAATTTTTGATTCAAGGGAGGGGCCTAATGGTCTGAGTTGTCATGAGGCTAAAACACTCTTTTGTGTGGGGCACGACTGCGATCTTTCGTTGAGCGAGGTCGATCTCATGGCGCGCTTTAAGCGCTTAACGTGTTCTGAGCTGATAATTATGGCTGCTAAAGCGTTATCTGCCAAATGATTGATGAACGCGACCATGATTTAGTCATCAAGCAATCAAGGATCACGTCGATTGGTTTAAAAGTGGCTAAATTGCGTGCGCGCCAGTCGGTCTGTGCGCTAGAGCCGCAGAAGGAAAGCCCGAAGTTTCACGTTCTATTCCCCAGAGTGAGGTTGTTTTGCCTTTCTAGACGGCGCTGCCCGTTTTCAAAAGTTGGCATCAAGTTCGTATTAAATGCCGTTGACTAAGCGAGGGTGCCGGTCGCTGCACTGACCCAACCCAACCCAACCCAACCCAAGACGCTTAGACGAAAGACTCAGGGACGAGTCGTTGCTTTTTTAAAACGTAATGATCAAAAGGAATTGATATAAAACTTAAAGGAATGGTTATGACTGTGTCTCGAATGCTATCGATCGGGTCGCTTTCAGCTGTCGCTGACAAAGACGCAGTCCGTTTTGCTGCGAAGGTTAACAATGATTGGAAATGCTGTGCTCGAATCCAGTTGAGAGATTATTCTGGTGTTCGCTCGAAAGAGACATGCCGAACCCTTGCGCAATGGGAAGCCCGAGGGTCGAAGATTCAGATGCAAGCGGTTCAGTCTGAATTAGATCACGCAATAGGCTCGGGTGGTGGCAAATAACCGGTTAAGGTGTCTGGGATCAAAAAAAGCATCCCTTAGGCTGTTTTTTTTCGCTGGCAGCAATGTCATTGAGCATGAGTTGATTCGGCCTAATCGAACATCGGTTAAATCGCTGCGTTTGTGGTGTGTAGTGCTGGGCATGCTTTGGAAGTCTTTGGCGCATTCGAGGCATCATCACCGCGCTGAATGGCGCTTGTTTAACCCATGAC
>JABGWC010000175.1 GCA_018645765.1 Gammaproteobacteria bacterium
AAATCTTAAAGGGCCTTACTGAAAGGATCTTGGCTCTGCGGGTGCAAAGTTTTTTCGGCTGAGCACTTTGGCTTGCCGGTAAAATCACGGTTTTTGGTCCATCGACAATCCGGCGCGTTGATAGGCGCGTATTAAGGTCTGTAGCCTGAAGCTAGGGCGCTCAAGGAAAGCTTGCGGCCGTCTCGGGTTAAAATGGGACGCATAACAAGACGCTTCTCGCTAAAGGCAACCATGATTTCAGTGTAGGTTGCTCAAGATATGGCTGCCAGCAAGCATGGCCTAGAGCGGCGTCGATGAGCGTAAGGTTGTAAGGAAGTTCTGTAAGAGGAAGTTCTGGAAGAGGAAGTTCGGTAAGAGGAAGTTTTAAAGGATGTTAGATGAGTCCTTGAATTTTAAGAATTAGGGCCTATATCAGTAGAGAAAGGCAGCTTAGCCTGACTTTTAGAATAATCGGTATTAGATTAACAATATCAGACGAGGGGTTTCAGATCGGTGATTGTTAGAACCCTCGATTGATAGTCATCGAAGGTCAATGGAGCCGATTCTAAGGCGCTAAAAGTCGATTTAGAGCAACCGACAAGCGTCGACCGGCGGGAAAGACCACGGAAGCGCTTGTGGTAGCGCACCAATAAGCATCACGAAAAACAGATTAGAAAAAGGGCCGTAATCATGAACTCAGATTTTAATGATTCAATGCAACCGGTGACGCAAGGTCTCGGTTTGATTCCAATGGTTTTGGAGCAAACAGCGCGAGGTGAGCGCTCTTACGATATCTACAGTAGACTTTTAAAAGAACGCATAATTTTCGTCGTAGGGCCAATTGATGACAATGTGGCCAATTTAATCGTCGCACAGTTATTGTTTGCTGAGTCTGAAAACGCAGACAAGGATGTGCAATTGTATATCAACTCACCAGGGGGTTCGGTGACCGCTGGTCTTGCAATTTATGACACGATGCAGTTCATTAATTGCGATGTATCAACCTTGTGTATCGGCCAAGCCGCTAGCATGGGCGCCTTATTGTTGGCCGGCGGCGCGGCTGGAAAACGGTACTGCTTGCCGAATTCCAGAGTAATGATTCATCAGCCGAGTGGTGGCTCTCAAGGTCAAGCCTCAGATATCGAAATACAAGCAAAAGAGATTTTGTACTTGCGTGAGCGGATGAACGAAATTATGGGATTGCATACCGGTAAAACACCAGAACAGCTCGCCATCGACACAGAACGCGATTATTTTATGAATGCGCATGATGCGCAAGCCTATGGGTTAATCGACAAGGTTCAAGAACCGAGATCGATAAACTTGTCGGCCGTTAAATAAGCAGAATAAGAAACTGGTCGCGCTAAGAAGGTCTGTCTAACTTCAAGACGCTTGTGTGGATCGTGTTGAGCTGCACGCTGGTCAGACGGCCTCCGATGATTTAAGGTTTAGGCGTAAGGTTGTTCATAATTGGCCGAAGGGTTCCGATCTGTTTCGGAACCGAGTAGGTTCAAAGAACGATGACCGTGTCATGACGAGCAAAGTTTTGACCCAAACATAGAAAGGTCGCGCAGGATCGCAAACGGCCCTAGCGACTCAGAATTTTTCGAAAGAATCGGAAGTGAGGTAAATATGTCTGACGATCATGATGGAAATAATGGCGATGGAAAGTTATTACATTGCAACTTCTGCGGTAAAAGTCAGCACGAAGTTCGGAAACTGATTGCCGGACCCTCGGTGTATGTTTGCGATGAGTGTGTTGAGTTGTGCAACGACATTATCCGCGAAGAACTGCAAGAAACGCCTGATGAAGCCGAGTTCAAGAAGCTCCCGACGCCTCGCGAGATTAGTGCCATTCTCGATGAGTATGTTATTGGTCAAACCCGAGCGAAACGGGTGTTGGCAGTGGCGGTTTACAATCACTACAAGCGGCTAAACTACTCCGGTAAGAAAGACGATGTGGAGCTTCAAAAAAGTAATATCCTATTGGTTGGGCCAACAGGGGTTGGTAAGACATTACTGGCTGAGACTTTAGCGAGACTGCTCGATGTGCCGTTTACCATCGCAGATGCGACCACGCTGACTGAGGCGGGTTATGTCGGTGAAGATGTCGAAAATATTATTCAGAAGCTACTACAGAAATGCGACTACGATGTGGATAAAGCGCAGGTGGGCATCGTCTATATCGATGAAATCGATAAGATCTCTCGTAAAAGTGACAACCCATCGATTACACGAGACGTGTCAGGGGAAGGCGTCCAACAGGCCCTGCTGAAGTTAATTGAAGGCACCGTGGCCTCAGTGCCGCCACAGGGCGGTCGCAAGCATCCCCAGCAAGAATTTCTGCAAGTTGACACGTCTAATATTTTGTTCATCTGCGGCGGCGCTTTTGCAGGGCTTGATAAGGTGATTATGGATCGCTCTGCTAAGAGTGGAATCGGCTTTGGTGCAACGGTCGTTTCAGAAAGCAGTAAGAAAAATTTAGGGGAAACGCTCAAAACCGTTGAACCGGAAGATCTGGTTCGATACGGTTTGATCCCGGAATTTGTTGGCCGGCTACCGGTGCTGGCAACGCTTGATGAATTGGACGAGGATGCCCTGGTTCGAATTCTGACTGAGCCCAAAAATGCTTATACCAAGCAGTATGGCAAGCTCTTCGAAATGGAAGAGGTTGAGATTGATTTTCGGGAAGACGCGCTCAGAGCAATCGCCCGCAAAGCGACAGAACGCAAGACGGGCGCTCGGGGTTTACGCTCGATTTTAGAATCCGTTTTGTTGGATGTTATGTATGACATTCCTTCTGAAGAGGAAGTCGTGAAAGTCGTTGTTGATGAGAATGTGATTCTTGGTAAGAGCGAACCAATGCTGATTTATCAACAGCATCCGGAACAGAAGAAGACCCAAGAGCAGTAAGGCTTGTTAGTCTGGGTAGACTGGTTTGCAAGGCAACCCATGAGCGGCTGCCCAGCGTCGCAGCAGGCGACTGCTGCTGTAGGCCTCAATCGGTTCGCTCATTCGCAATAGGTCACTGTCCTGCCTGCCGACGTCGCTCGGTAGAGCGCTATACAACACGTGCTTTGATCGAAAAGGGCGCCTGTGTGCAGACTGGGGTCATGGACCCTCTCGCAAGTCTCACCTTGTTCAACGCAAAGCGGGTTTACCGGTAAGGCCTACTTCAGTACCGTGAACGATCCTGGCGTCCTCGCCTGCATGAAAACGGCTCCGAATTTGTCTGAGTCCCTTGGTTTAGTCCCTTGTCTGAGTGCCTTGTCTTCAAATCAGAAGGCGCATCGGAATACCTCGCCCATACGGGTTCAGCACGATTACGCGGCACGCGTCGCCATCGACTTGTTCTGTCTGCGCTCTAAATTTTTCGGCGGTGCAAGCGATGATTTGTGATTTTTGTCACTCAGATTTGCGTATACAGAGAACAAGGTGTGATAGCGTTACAAAAAATAAGGGCGCTGAACGAGTATCAAACCTTAAAAAAATTGGGGCGGGACACTGGGATGGCAATAGGATTGTTGCGTCCCCGAGCGCCAACAAGATGAAATAGCGGAGTGAACAAGCAGATGGCAACAATTTTAGAAGTTCCAGTGGTGACGCTTCGGGACATGGTCGTGTATCCCCATGGCGTTCAACCATTG
>JABGWC010000033.1 GCA_018645765.1 Gammaproteobacteria bacterium
TCAGATTGATCTCAACCAAATAAGGCCCATGTCGCATTTGAACAAGGGTCTGCGGATCACTGATCAAATTTAAACCGTGACCAATCCGATCTGCACCCAGCAGCAAGGTGTCGCGAACATGGTAATTTGGTTCATCGACCTCGCCAGCATGAATAGAAAGCCGAATATTTGGATATTGCTGCCTCAAGCCCCGGAGGGTTTGTAAAAATCGTAATGGATGGCCTCGATCATCATCTTCGCGGCCCACCATATTGACGCCAACCCACTCGGGCTCGTCGGAGACAATTTGATAAGCACGCGTCAGTTCAGCTTCTGCATTTGGTAGGAACCGCAAAATAGATTGCTGGAAGCGAAACGTGACCCCAGTATCGACCACATCCGGTTGGTTCAGCCGCGCTCGAAAAATCGACGCGGCTCGGGCAGGCGACAACGCGAGTCCGGTTTGATCTCGGTAACCCATTAAGGTGATCTGGGGTTCCAAATAAACCAAACCCTCATCCGCAAACGCTTTGATATGCAGCGCCAGGGCCTCCGCCATGATCCAAGGGTTTGCGATGACATCTCCTAAACGCTGCCAATGCGTTTCAAAGAATTCATCCCGACCCTCGGACGGCTGATCCAGGCGAACACTGTTCATCCAAGCCTGCTGCTCGGCAGACTTCAATTGCGAGAGTTCCGTAAACAGGCTCTGCTCACAGGCTGCTAGCCGATCATATCGATACTGACTGATCGTTTGAAATAAGAGCTGCTCGTGCCCGGTGGCCGCACTAATTGGTGAACAATTACCCAATCGAAGCCGCGTAAAAAACACCTCGCCTTGGGCTGGCGCGCCAAGGGCGAGCTGCCACCACCATTCGGAAAAAATAGAACCGGATAGATGTTGATGGAGGTCCCCGCCTTTTGGCATGCTGTAGAGAAAATCATGAAGCTCAGCGTCGGTGGCTGACCTCTTGAAGGCTTCGAACCACTCGGAGAACCCTTCGTTTGCCTGCACGGGTTGCGACAAGACCCACCCCAGCAAAAAACTCCTCAGACCAAATCGAATCCAACAACGGACCATACGCGATCTCTTTTTTATTTGTTACCGACGAATCGGCATTCTAGTCGTAGACGCAAGCGCTGGCTACAATACCGGCATCGATTCCTTCAACGAGGGATCAACTAACTGGGAGAAAAAACCGCATGCGTGATTTTGAAGGGTATGGCGCGCAGCCGCCGAGTGTAAACTGGCCCGGTACGGCGCGAATCGCAGTGCAGTTTGTCATCAATTATGAAGAAGGTGGCGAACGCACCGTACTCGATGGCGACCCCCACTCCGAGACATTTCTCTCAGAGATCATTGGCGCTGCCGCCTACCCAGACCGGCACCTATCGGTTGAGTCCCTTTACGAATATGGCTCGCGGGCGGGATTTTGGCGGCTGCATCGCCTATTTCAAGCCCATCAATTACCCGTCACGGTCTTTGGCGTTGCGCTCGCGCTGTCTCGCAACCAACCCGCAGTTGAAGCGATGCTCAAAGCGGACTGGGAGATCGCCTGCCATGGTTATCGCTGGCTCGATTATCAGCAGGTCCCGGAAGCCCTCGAGCGCGAACACATTGGGCGCGCCATCGAGCTGCATGAGCAATTAACAGGCGAGAAACCCCTCGGCTGGTATACCGGCCGGGATAGTCCCAACACGCGAAAACTCATTCTCGAGCACGATCATTTTTTGTATGACAGCGACTCGTACGCCGACGATTTACCCTACTGGCTACTAGGCCCAAGACGCCCCCACTTGGTCATTCCCTATACTTTGGACGTCAACGATATGCGGTTCAATGCGGCACAGGGATTTAATTCTGGGGATCAGTTTTATACTTACTTAAAAGATGCTTTCGACTGTCTTTTCGAGGAAGGCCAAGACACGCCCAAGATGCTGTCAATCGGCTTACATCCTAGAATTATTGGTAAGCCTGGCAGAATCCAGGCGCTAAAACGGTTTCTTAACTATCTTGAGCAGCACCCATCCGTCTGGGTGGCGCGCCGGGTGGACATCGCCCGCCATTGGCATGACCACCACGCCATTGCCTCGGCTTAATGCACATCCGGTACGCGCGCTCGACCGGGCAGAATCGCCTCCAGCATGAGGCCGATGAACGCGCCGGTCGAAACCGGAAAGGCTAAAACCTGTATCAGCAATCCTGGTAGCACGGTCCAGGTCTCAACGTTGCCCGCGACCCAATAGCCACCTCCCAGTCCTCCCAAAAAAACCAACCCACAGCGCCAGGACCGCGCATTGCTTTTAAACACTTGCAGGCCTGCCCAGGCCACCAAGCCAAACAGAATGAACGTCGTCGTACTAATGACAGGGCCTGGAATCACTTGAATGGCCTCTGCCAGGACCGGCAGGAGTCCCAGCAGGCACAGTAAGCCTGCCGCATACAAGCCGATGGTCGGGCGAGCGGCACCGGACAATCGAATTAAGCCATTGTTTTGGCTAAAGGTGGTATTGGGAAAGGTTCCAAAGACGCTTGCCAACCCAGAATTCACGGCGTCCCCCATTAGGCCGCCACGAAGACGGCGCCAATACGCTGCATCCCCATAAGAATGGCCCGAGAGCGCATTGGTTGCGGTGAGATCCCCGATACTTTCCGTTGCCGAAACTAAAAAAATCGGAAGCAAAATCACAACCACCATCCAATCAATGCCGAACCCAAAAGGCATTAGTTTCGGCAGAAAAAGTCCATTGGAGACGTTGAGTGACGCACCATCAAGCCACCCAAAGAAACTCGCCGCTAATGTCCCAAGAACTAAACCGGCTAATACCGAGACCAGTCGCAACCGAGGCCAAGGCCCGAGCGACAACCCAAGCAAGGCAACCAGCGTAATGCCACACACCCATAAGAAGGGACCGGGCGTAGCGGCGCTGCTATAGGTTTCAAACAGGCTCCGGGCGGTTGTCTCCATCAGCGAGCCGCCAATCAGCACCAGGGTCAAGCCCGACACGTTACTGGTGATGAACTGCCTTAGGGTTTTTACGAACGTCGTCAGCACGATCATCACGCCCGCGCAAACCAAAGCTGAACCAAACAGGATTCCAAGCGCTGCGTCACTAGAGTGGGTCTCGACAAGCCCATGGTAGAGGAAAATCAGTGGCCCAACGAACGCAAAGCTCGTGCCTTGAAGACTTAAAAGACCTGAACCTAAGGGCCCAATCTGCACAATCTGCAGGACCGTTGCCAGGCCTGAAATGACCAATGCCGCACTAATCAAA
>JABGWC010000232.1 GCA_018645765.1 Gammaproteobacteria bacterium
AATCTTTAAATTCGCCGCCATATGTCTCCGCGCAAACCTTCGTGATCGCCGCTGTTAGCGTCGTCTTACCGTGGTCAACGTGGCCGATGGTCCCAACATTTAAATGGGGTTTCGTACGCTCAAACTTTTCTTTGGACATTGCTCACCTCAATCGAGAGTATTCTAGGGTTAAATTAACGCGCCTTACTGATTACCGCGTCGGCAACATTGCTTGGCACTTCTTTATACTTCTCAAACTCCATTGAGAAGGTGGCTCGGCCTTGCGTTGCAGATCTCATATCTGTCGCGTAACCAAACATTTCTGACATTGGTACTTCTGCTCGAACGGATTTCCCTGAGGGCACATCCTCCATCCCCAGAACCACGCCTCGTCTACGATTTAAGTCCCCGATAATATCGCCGTAATGCTCTTCCGGCGTCACCACTTCGACTTTCATAACAGGCTCTAGCAAAACCGGGTCTGCGTCCAGCGCGCCAGACTTTACAGCCATCGAAGCCGCCACTTTAAAGGCTACCTCGCTGGAATCAACATCATGATAGGAGCCATCAAACAACGTGGCGCGGACCCCTTGAAGCGGGTACCCCGCCAAGACCCCATTCCCCATTTGCTCCTCCGCTCCCTTGGCAACCGCGCTGATATACTCTCTCGGCACGACACCGCCAACGATGTTGTCAACAAATTCGAAATCCGGACCCTCAATGGGCTCGAGCTTCAGCCAAACATGCCCATACTGCCCGCGGCCACCCGTCTGCCTGACGAACTTACCTTCAGACTCAACCGTTTTACGAATGGTTTCTCGATACGCGACCTGGGGCTTACCAATATTCGCCTCGACCGCAAATTCACGCCGCATTCGATCAACAATAATGTCCAGATGTAATTCACCCATACCGCCGATAATAATTTGACCGGAGTCCTCATCCGTGCGGACCCGAAACGACGGGTCTTCGGCGGCGAGCTTGCCCAGAGCGACCCCCATCTTTTCTTGATCTGCCTGACTCCGAGGCTCGACCGCAACATGAATCACCGGCTCTGGAAAGTCCATCCGCTCAAGCGTGATGATTTGCTTTTCATCGCATAAGGTATCGCCGGTCGTGGCCAACTTTAGGCCAATGGCAGCCGCTATATCGCCTGCCCGCACCTCTTTAATTTCTTTGCGCTCATTGGAATGCATTTGCACCATGCGCCCAACTCGCTCGCGCTTTCCTTTAACGGCGTTATAAACAAAATCACCAGAACTCAACACCCCCGAATACACGCGAATGAAGGTCAATGCGCCAACAAAGGGGTCGGTTGCAATTTTAAACGCCAGCGCAGAAAAAGGCGCCTCATCAGAGGCGGGACGAACCGCTTCAGTTTCACCTTTATCGTCGAGGAAACCTCGAATCGCTTTGACTTCATCCGGGGCCGGGAGGTACTCAACAACCGCATCCAACATCGTTTGGACGCCCTTGTTTTTGAAGGCGGATCCACAGAGCGCCAACACGAGCTCATTTGCTAACGAGCGCTGCCTGAGCCCTTGCTTGATTTGCTCGCTGGTCAATTCGCCGGATTCAAGATATGCCTCCATCAGCTCATCATTAGCTTCTGCTGCGGCTTCGATTATTTGCTCACGGTAAAGACTCGTGGCTTCAAGATATTCTTCAGGAATCTCTTCCTCCTGAAAGGTCAAGCCTTGATCGCTATCATTCCAGTAAATTGCCTTCAGCTTGATCAAGTCAATCACACCGGAGAAATGCTCTTCAGCCCCAATTGCCAATTGAATCGGCACACAGGTTGAGCCGAGCCGCTGCTCAATCTGATCGACCACTCGCAGGAAATCGGCGCCTGCACGGTCCATTTTGTTCACAAATACGATTCTAGGCACCGCATATTTATTGGCTTGCCGCCATACGGTTTCGGACTGAGGTTCAACGCCAGAGGTTGCGCAGAACACGACAACCGCCCCGTCAAGGACCCGTAGACTCCGCTCAACTTCAATCGTGAAATCGACGTGCCCTGGGGTATCTATAATGTTGATGCGATGCTGATCGAACTGCTGCGCCGTACCCGACCAGAAGGTGGTGGTGGCAGCAGATGTAATCGTTATGCCACGTTCCTGCTCCTGTTCCATCCAATCCATTGTGGCAGCGCCATCATGGACCTCACCAATCTTGTGAGATACACCGGTATAGAACAGAACGCGCTCAGTGGTCGTGGTCTTACCCGCGTCCACATGAGCGACGATTCCGATGTTACGATAACGACGAATCGGTGTTGAGCGCGCCACTGGGGGAACCTCTTAAGAAGTTGGCAGCAGGATCAATAGCGATAATGCGCAAAAGCTCGGTTGGCTTCAGCCATTCGGTGTGTATCTTCACGCTTGCGCACTGCAGACCCACGTCCTTCCGACGCATCCTGAAGCTCGCCAGCCAATCGCAAAGCCATCGATTTCTCGCTACGCTTCCTGGATGAGTCTACGAGCCAGCGCATCGCAAGGGCCGTTCGTCTGGAAGGTCTTACCTCAACAGGGACTTGATAGGTCGCACCACCAACACGCCGGGATTTTACCTCGACAGTCGGCGCAACCGCTTCAAGTGCCGCGTCAAAAACCTCAATAGGATCTTTCCCGCTGCGGCTTTGAATACGATCCAATGCGCCATAAACGATTTTTTCAGCGACGGACTTCTTACCACTATTCATGACGTGATTCATGAACTTAGCAAGCGTTTGATTGTGAAATTTAGGGTCAGGGATAATGACCCGTTTCTCGGGGACTCTTCTTCTTGGCATGACACTCTCTCTTCAGGTTTTATCGAGATCAAACAGACTCGACCTTACTCTCGCTATTAACGAGCATTTTGTTACATTTTTAACTTACTAATTTAAGCCTTGGGTCGCTTGGTACCATACTTCGATCGACCCTGCGTTCGCTTGGCGACGCCCGACGTATCCAGAGCGCCACGAACCGTGTGGTATCGCACACCTGGCAAATCCTTGACTCGACCGCCTCGGATCAAAACAACCGAGTGCTCCTGCAAATTGTGACCTTCACCGCCGATATAGCTCGTGACTTCCATACCATTGGTCAACCGCACACGACAGACCTTCCGAAGCGCTGAGTTCGGTTTCTTTGGCGTGGTCGTATAAACCCGCGTACAAACCCCTCGCCGTTGAGGGCAAGCCTGAAGCGCCGGCACGTCGCTTTTAACCACTTTTCGCTTCCGTGGTTTCCTGACTAATTGGTTAATCCTGGCCATGCTTTTTATAAACTCCTAGTTCGGTGCGGCAGTGCGCCTCTCAACGCGAGGGGCGCATTCTAAATAGCCGCTTGGATTGAGTCAACTGCAGCTGCAGCGACCGCTTACAAATCTCCCTGACTGAGCGCGTCGCTAAGTGCTTGTTCCACCTCACTCACACTGACCGTTGGCATAACAGCGTTGCCACGTTCACGTTTCAGCTTACGTTCGTTGTGATAGGTCAAACCCGTGCCTGCTGGAATGAGCCGCCCTACAATGACATTCTCTTTCAACCCTCGCAGATAATCACGCTTGCCGGTCACAGCAGCCTCTGTCAACACACGAGTTGTCTCTTGGAAGGATGCAGCAGAGATGAACGATTCGGTTGCAAGCGATGCCTTGGTAATACCCAGCAACATCCGCTCACCGCGAACCAACTCAAGGTTTTGCTCAGCCATCCGATCATTTGCCTCAAGGAAGTGATTCAACTCAACTTGCTCGCCTTTCACAAAGGCTGATTCAGACGGATCGACAATATCGACTTTTCGCAACATCTGGCACACGATGACTTCGATATGCTTGTCATTGATTTTGACACCCTGAAGACGATATACGTCTTGAATTTCCTTCGTGATGTAATTCGCGAGTGCTTCAACCCCTTTAAGCCTCAGAATATCATGCGGGTTTTCAGGACCATCGGATACCACTTCACCCTTCTCAACCTGCTCGCCCTCAAAGACCGTCATATGACGCCACTTTGGAATCAATACTTCATAATGGTCTGAACCATCTGAGAGGGTTGAACCATCGGTCGGCGTAATCACCAAGCGGCGCTTACCCTTGGTTTCCTTACCAAAGGACACAGTCCCGCTAATTTCAGCTAAGACAGCCGCTTCCTTCGGCTTTCTCGCCTCGAACAGATCCGCTACCCGCGGCAAACCACCGGTAATATCACTTGTTTTCGAGCCTTCCTGTGGGATCCTTGCAATGACATCACCGGTTGCAACCGCGTCGCCATCTTCAAGACCTAAAATCGCATTGGCTTCTAAGAAGTAGTGCGCCGGCACATCTGTACCCGACAGCATCAAAGCCTTGCCTTTTCCATCAACCAAGGACACAGCAGGACGCATATCTTTACCAGCACTGGGCCGATCCTTCGGATCGATAATCGAGATGCTATTCAAACCCGTAAGCTCATCGGTCTGACGGCGAACGGTTAAGCCTTCTTCCATGTTCTCGAAGACGACCTTACCGGCGACTTCCGTCACAATCGGATGCGTTAGCGGATCCCAAGTTGAGACAATTTCACCTGCCTCGACAACTTGTCCTGGCGCAGCTTTAATGACCGCACCGTAAGGCACCTTATAGCGCTCTCGCTCTTTACCAGTCTCCTGATCTGCAATCGCAACTTCTCCAGACCGAGAAACCGCAACCAGCTCGCCATTGGGCTTTTCAATTGTCTTCAGGTTGTGCAGTCTAAAAACACCTTTGTGCTTAACCTGAACATTGTCTACCGCGGTTGCACGAGACGCAGCGCCACCAATATGGAACGTACGCATGGTTAACTGCGTTCCAGGTTCGCCGATCGACTGTGCTGCAATGACACCAACCGCTTCACCAATATTGACAAGGTGGCCTCGGCCTAAATCGCGACCATAGCAATTACTACAAATACCGTAGCGTGTCTCACAAGTGATGGCACTTCGAACCTTGATCTCATCAACACCCATCCCTTCGACACGGTCCGCCCACTTCTCATCGATCAACGTTCCTCTCGGAATCAAGACCTCATCACCGGCTACGTTATAGACGTCCTCTGCAATCACCCGGCCCAAGACTCTGGAGCCTAGGCCTGCAATCACATCACCGCCTTCAATCACGGCATTCATGATCATGCCATCATCGGTACCACAATCGACTTCGGTCACAACCAGATCCTGTGCTACATCGACCAATCGTCGCGTCAAGTAACCCGAGTTCGCTGTTTTCAAAGCGGTATCGGCAAGACCTTTACGAGCACCGTGGGTCGAGATGAAATACTGCATGACCGACAATCCTTCACGGAAATTTGCAGTGATCGGTGTTTCAATAATCGATCCATCCGGCTTTGCCATCAAGCCGCGCATACCCGAGAGCTGACGAATCTGCGCAGGAGAGCCTCGGGCCCCAGAATCGGCGTACATCCAGACGCTATTGAATGAGCTTTGCGTCTCCTCTTCCCCGTCCTTATTCACGACAGTTTCGGTGCTCAACGTATCCATCATCGCGTTACTAACCTGGTCGCTCGCGCGCGTCCAAATATCGATCACCTTGTTATATTTCTCGCCCTGCGTCACCAAACCAGACGAAAACTGGCTCTCAATCTCGCGAATTTCGTCTTCACTTCGATCAATGATCGCGGCCTTCTCTGAAGGAATCACAAAATCGTCGACGCCAATTGAGGCCCCTGAGCGCGTCGAGTACTCATAACCCATGTACATCAACTGATCTGCAAAGATGACCGTCTCTTTCAAACCAACATTGCGATAACACAAGTTGATTAATCGCGACATATCCTTGTTCACCATCGTCTTGTTGATTTCCGCATAGGGAATCCCATCCGGCACGATTTCGAAAACCAGCGCCCGACCCACTGTGGTGTCATGAATCACGGAATGCTCGTGCCACTGACCTTCATCGTCGATGATCTTTTCGTGTACCCGAACCCTGATCTTTGCTTGCAAGCCAACCTGACGGTTTGCATAGGCGCGAGCGACTTCTTCAATATCAGAAAAACGCATGCCTTCGCCAAGATCGTTCACTCGGTCCCGAGTCATCCAATAAACCCCAAGCACGACATCCTGAGACGGAACAATAATGGGCTCACCATCGGCGGGTAATAAAACGTTATTCGTTGACATCATCAGCGCGCGCGCTTCCAGCTGCGCTTCAATGGTCAAAGGCACGTGAACGGCCATCTGATCGCCATCGAAGTCTGCATTATAAGCTGTACAAACCAACGGGTGCAGCTGAATGGCTTTGCCCTCAATTAATACCGGCTCGAAGGCTTGGATACCCAAACGGTGCAGCGTTGGCGCTCGGTTCAGCAATACTGGGTGCTCACGAATGACCTCTGCCAGAATATCCCAAACTTCAGCCGTTTCTTTTTCAACCATTTTTTTCGCAGCTTTGATGGTTGTTGCAAGCCCTTTTGCTTCCAACTTGCCAAAAATGAACGGCTTAAACAGCTCAAGCGCCATCTTCTTCGGCAACCCACACTGGTGCAGTCGTAACGTCGGCCCAACAACAATCACAGATCGGCCTGAATAATCGACTCGCTTTCCTAAAAGATTTTGTCTGAATCGACCTTGCTTACCTTTAATCATGTCCGCAAGGGATTTCAATGGACGCTTATTGGTGCCGGTGATTGCTCGACCGCGGCGCCCATTATCAAGCAGCGCATCGACAGCCTCTTGCAGCATACGCTTTTCGTTTCGAACAATAATATCCGGTGCAGCAAGATCCAATAATCGCTTCAGACGATTGTTTCGGTTGATGACACGACGGTACAAGTCGTTCAAATCAGACGTTGCAAATCGCCCCCCTTCAAGTGGGACTAAAGGCCTTAAATCTGGCGGCAATACCGGCAGAACATTAAACACCATCCACGCTGGCTCATTACCCGACGTGATAAAGGCCTCGATCAACTTCAGACGCTTGGTAAGTTTCTTGATCTTGGTATCGGAGTTGGTCTGGGGTAGTTCTTCACGCAGCCGTACAACTTCATCTTTTAGATCCATCTGGCGCATCAGATCTTGAATGGCTTCAGCACCCATCTTCGCTTCGAAATCATCGCCAAATTCTTCAAGTGCTTCGTAATACTGATCATCTGACAGCAACTGTCCTTTCTCAAGGGAAGTCAGACCTGGGTCGATTACAACAAAACTCTCGAAGTACAAAATTCGCTCAATATCCCTGAGCGTCATATCCATCAAAAGACCGATTCGTGACGGCAATGATTTCAGGAACCAAATGTGTGCAACCGGCGCTGCGAGCTCAATATGACCCATCCGTTCGCGCCGCACTTTTGCCAGAGCGACTTCAACACCACACTTTTCACAGATCACACCTCGGTGCTTCAATCGCTTATATTTACCACACAAGCACTCGTAATCTTTATTCGGCCCAAAGATCTTCGCGCAGAACAGCCCATCCCGTTCCGGCTTGAACGTCCTGTAATTAATAGTCTCTGGCTTCTTAACTTCGCCAAAAGACCAGGAGCGAATCATCTCTGGCGATGCCAAACCAATTCTTAATGAATCAAATTCCTCTGACTGACCCTGAGCCCGCAGCATATTCAGTAAGTCTTTCACAGTGTTCCTCCAAGTTGGGCATCAAAGCCCGATCGAAAATTAGTGTGTTGAATAAAACCCTATCGCTCAGTCATGTTCGAGCTCGATATCGATCCCTAGGGATCGTATCTCTTTCACCAACACATTAAATGACTCCGGCATACCAGGCTCCATTCGATGATCACCATCCACAATGTTTTTATACATTCTGGTTCGACCATGAACGTCGTCAGATTTCACTGTCAGCATTTCCTGCAAGGTGTAGGCCGCGCCGTAAGCTTCTAACGCCCAAACCTCCATCTCACCAAAACGTTGACCGCCAAACTGCGCTTTACCACCCAGCGGCTGCTGCGTCACAAGACTGTAAGAGCCCGTCGAACGCGCATGCATTTTGTCATCAACAAGATGATTCAGCTTCAGCATATACATGATCCCAACCGTTACCGGTCGATCAAATTGCTCACCGGTGCAACCATCAAATAGCAACGTTTGGCCGTCTGCTGGTAAGCCTGCGAGCGATAACATCTGCTTAATTTCTTCTTCGTTCGCGCCGTCGAAAACGCCTGTCGCCATTGGCACCCCAGCCCGAAGGTTACCCGCCAATTGAAGGATTTCAGCGTCAGACAATGACGCAATATCTTCTTTTCGGCCACTC
>JABGWC010000032.1 GCA_018645765.1 Gammaproteobacteria bacterium
CCCAAACGCTGGTCGGCCAAAGCTCGGCGGCGCATGTGAATCACAGGTGTCTGCCAACGAATCATTTCAGAGACCATGTTCGGGATCAGTTCTGGACGATCCATCAGCAACCGGTGCTGATCCGGAAACTCGTTCAGCGCCAGGACCCCACCCGAGATACTGTTGCGCGTGGTGTCATTGCCCCCGACGATGAGTAGCAAAATATTGCCAAGAAACAGCATCGGGTTCTCGGTCATATTTTGGGTGTCTTTACCGTGGGCCATCATCGAGATTAGGTCAAACTTTGGCGGCCGTGAGACCCGGTCCTGCCAGAGGCCCATAAAAGTTCCAGCGCAGTCCATCAGATCCGCTTTGCGCTGCTCGGGGTCCAGGACTTCCGCCCCGGTTAACTCGGGTGTATCGGTCGTGATATCAGACCAGTGAATGAGTTTTCGTCGGTCTTCGTAGGGGAAGTCGAACAGGGTGGCGAGCATTCGCGCGGTTAACTCAACCGACACCTCATCAACCCAATCGAACGTGTCATTGGCGGGCAGATTACTCAATATATCAACCACGCGCTCTCGAATCATGGGCTCAAAATTCGCCAAGTTACTGGGCGCGACCGATGGCGCGACCGTTGCACGCTGGCGATCGTGATCTGGCGAGTCCATTGCGATGAAGTTTTCGATCACAACGTCTGTACTCTGCAGCGATTCCTGAGGGGGCGTTTCCGCAATGGCGATGCCATCGGCTGATGAGAACACCTGATGATTGGTGTCGACCGCCTTAATCAGTTCATGGGAGCTAACCGACCAGTAGGGACCTGTGGGACTATTCGGCTGAAAATGCACCGGTGCTTCCGCGCGGAGTTTTGCAAACGGCGCTTGCCAGGTATCGTTGAGATACAGCTGCGGGTCGCTTACGTCGATGGCGCGCAGGTCTAGATCAGAACCTTTGGCTTCACTCATAGGGCGTTACATCTAAGACAAGAGGGTCTTCAACATAAGTGAAATGTGACAACCTGGCAACCCGCTGCCGGGGCGCTCGGTTTGAACAAGAGCGATTTAACGCAACGCTTTCACCGCTACAGTTATTTGCATCCGCAACGACCCTTGTTCAGATAGCGTGCGTCGTTGGAGCCGTCTAATCACTTGCAGCTTGGTAGACTCGAACATAATCAACCAACATACGCTGCGGCAAGCGCGTAGATTGATCTGGGGAACCCGGCCAGTTGCCCCCCACCGCCACATTGAAAATTAAGAAGAAAGACTTTCGAAACGCAGCAAGGTTGGCATTGTCCGTTATATCGAACTTTAAGTAACTCACGCCATCAACGAGCCATTCCAACTGCGTTTCCTGCCAGACCAAACTGAACACATGGTACTGCCCGTGATAGTTTTCACCGCCGTTAAGCTTCTTACCACCAGAACCGGTGTTTGGATATTGGGCCTTATTACCCTCATTCTGCCAATGCACGGTGCCGTAAACCCGATCGTCTTCCTGGCCTAATAGTTCCACAATATCGATCTCACCGCTTTGGGGCCAACCCACCTCCGGAAAATTCGCCCCGAGCATCCAAAGCGCAGGCCAAATGCCCTGACCCGTCGGCAGGGCCGCACGGATATCGACTCGACCATAGGTAAATTCAAATTTATCCTGCGTCGTCAGTCGAGCCGAGGTGTAATCGCGACCGGCAAAAGACTCTTCTCGCGCCTCAATGACCAGCAAGCCTTCTCGCAGATACGCATTTTCAGCCCGGTAATATTGCAACTCGTTGTTACCCCCACCGTTACCATTGACCTCGGGTTTCCAATGTTGCGTGTCGAGCGTCGACGCCTCAAACTCATCCGAGAACGCAAGCGCATAGCCAGGGTAAGACGCAGGTGCTTGAAAGCCTGCAATGGGGTTTGGGTTCACCCAGTTGGTGCCTGGCGGCGCCAGCTGATTGACCGGCTCACCGGGCCCATCAATATTCGCCCGCCACCGGACATTATCCAACTGAAACACGGTACTGGTGAATTCAGCGGCCCAAATAACAATGCCGGTATCAATGTTGCGCAACTCCAACCCTTGTGCGACCAAGTCATCAATTTCGACCACATACGTCACCCAAACTCCGGTCGAGGCATCAGCTAAAGCGTAGTCACCTGACGTGCAGTCGTAGACGCAGTCCACCTTCATGATCATACTGGGATCACCCGAGATGATTTTGACATCAAATTCCAATGTACCCCGCCCATAGGCACTGAGATCAACCGGGCCTGCCGGGCCGGTCTTTAAATACAACCCTGCCAGTTTCCCGGCCCCTGAATGACTCACCTGCAGCACTGATCCGCGATCTGGATCACGCGCGATCTGCCAACTCATATTCGGGCAACCTTCGCCGCCATCGTTCTCACAGGAGTTGTAATCAATCCCCGCGTCGAACGCGCCGATCACCTCAAACGGTGCACCAACCAAACTCAGCGGGCTCGTCGCGTCGAACACCGAGCCGAGCACCGTGAGCATTTCGACCTCGGCCGTCACGACCACCGCTCGATCTTGGAACACCGCATTACCCGCGCTGTCGATCACCTCATATCGCACGATGTACTGCCCTGGTTCTGCACCCTTTAAGGCACCCAACCCGGTCACCGTAATCTGGTTGCTTAGCGGTCCATCTTCTTGATCAAGGGCGGTTGCCCCAGGATCGAAATAGTCGTCGCCTTCAACCAGGGTGATCGACGCCGCTCCAATCAGTGAGATCACCGGCGGCTGATCCTCATCGCTATCGAGAATGCCATCGCCATCGGTGTCCATAAGCGTTTGTAACTGCGCAACCACCGTCGAACTGGTGCCACGCTCAGCAAAGGAGCCCACAGCACCATCGATTAGGGCATTGCCCGCAAAACCAAACAAATGTCTCAAAATCAACAGACCATCGGTCAGAGGCCGAACCTCACCATCACCATCAATATCCATCGCAGATCTATTGGCGGTGAGGTGCGCATCGATTGCACCTGCGTCAATGCGTTTTGAATTCTCGCCCACAGCACCTTCCGTTAAGGCGCTGCCCGAAAATCCAAATAAATGACGCAGAATGAGCAAACCATCTGTGAGCGGCTCAAGTTCCCCATTATCATCAACATCAAGCGTGAACACGCTTGTCGTTTCATTCGCCGCCACTGGGTTCATCCAGCAGAGTGCGCCACACAGGATCAGCCGTAAAATCTGTTTCATCGAAACCCTACCCAACAACAAAAGGAACCCTTCCAGCGCCACGCTATCCAGGTCTTGATAAAGCGCGTGATCGATGACCGCCCGCGCAATCGCTCGGCCTGCTCGCGTGGTTTGCATCAACCAAGCCCTCGCTCACTCCCCAGTCTCGCAGACCCAACCCCGGGCAGAAAGATCCATACGATAAGAGGGGGCTTCCGTGCGTTAAGGCTCAAAAGCCGAGATAGTTCCAACTTTGATGCTGCCAGGCGCGCTGTCGCAGAGCAATCCGGTCTGGATCTCGGTTTTGGCCATGGCCGGGATAAACCTTAGCTGCTTACGCCTTCAAGAGCACGCGGCTTAGACCTCATCGCGATTGAGCGCCTTGAGAAACTGCCCAACGTCTTGGGCAGACTGTTCTGGCACTTCTTCCATCGGAGCATGACCGACGTCGTCGTAGATAATGACCTCACTGTGCGGCATCGCCGCTTGAAATTGATCCGCTGTCGCCACGCTGATCACGCTGTCCTCTCGGCCCCAAAGTATCAAGGTTGGCTGCGTCAACACC
>JABGWC010000031.1 GCA_018645765.1 Gammaproteobacteria bacterium
AGATATGCTGTTTTCCCAAAAAAATTCTGATCTAATAACAGCCACCTGTAGGTAAAAGTCTCAGAGCGCGGCGTCAGTTTGTGTCAAAATTATAATAAATGGTCCTTGCCAAAAAGCGGGGTGCGAGGCCTTGTTTTGATTTTGCTGCAAGCATCAAGCGACTTCCGAGTAAGAGCAATAGACCAAGCAGGAAGAAAGGCTAAGTAATACAACTTAGAAGTTATCGCTGCAGCACGGTGTGAGAAGTACTAAATGTTTGCGTTCATCCTGTGACAGAGTCTTCAAAAAAATCCTTTCCTGAATGGCGAGCCGCGGCCGTATTTGATGCTCAAGTGTTGCGCTGCAGTGGCATAATGCAGGAACGCGAGATCCAGCGACTGAGGCAAGCGGTGGCGCGTTGGGGCTTTTTTGAGCTTCATAACCATGGCGTCGAACATCAGTGCCGTCAAGATTTGTTCGCCGCTCAGCGAGCGTTTTTTGCCCTGCCCGACTCGCAAAAACGCAGTTTGCAGCGCACCGCGATCAACGCGCGTGGCTATAATTCGGGGGAATTGACGAAAAATCGTTTAGATGCGAAAGAGATTTTCGACGTTGGACACAAGCCGGATCCCTTGGCAGCTGATGATGCCTTGGTCAATCGGGTCGTGGATGGTTGGAATCAGATGCCAGAGGATTTAGCCATAAGGGAGCCGATATGGCGTTGGTTTAACGTGTGCGAACCCTTGGCGATTGAGGTCTATGACTGGTTGTTGCAGGCGTTGGGCGCGAGGGGCGCGCTTGCTGCGCACACTGATCAGCACACGAGTTTTTTGCGTCTCAATGCCTACTCAGAGGTACAGCAAAAAAAACAGTCGAAAAACGAAAAGGTCGAAAGCGAAGATTCCGATTCAACGGTCCCTTTAGGTATTCACCGGCATACCGATGCGGGATTGCTAACCTTGCTTGTTGAAGACGGACACCACGCACTTCAGGTTTTGCATGCCGGGCAGTGGCGGACGATCGAGCCTTCTCCCAATGCCTTTATCGTCAACACGGGAGACATGCTTCAAGTATTGTCTAATGATCGGTTCATCGCGCCCGAACATCGCGTGCTGGGATCAGTTGCAGGCCAATACCGACTCAGCGCGGCGTACTTTTTCAACCCGCCTTATGATCAGATCATTCAGGCGCTGCCCTCCAGTGATAAAGACTTAACCTTTGACGAGCAGCGGTATCAGAGCTTCACTTGGGAGGCATTTCGTCGACGTCGGGGCGCGGGTGATTTTGAGGATTTGGGTGAAGAAGTACAGATTAGTCACTATCGCGTTTAGGGCTGCGTTCGTAGTAAGGGAAATATGGGTCATCTTGCCTGGAGATAGGATCAGGGTGTTGAAAAGGTTTTCGGCGCGGCAGCGCAGTTAAACTTGAGCAGTGCCCTCGAGTATCGGGTCAGAGTCAGCTTGATAAGCCGCTAAGGCGTGGACATCTTCTGTGACACAAAAAAAGCCGCCGCCGCGCTTAATTGCACGAGCAAAGTCGAGGAGCCTTAAATCTGGAAACGTTCCTCATGCCATTGATTTGAAATAGCGGGATCCGAATATCCTGAGCGGCCGGAGCATTCGGGCCGAGCGCGAGCGCTATTCCAAGTCTTGGTGTTCAGCAAGCCTAACAAAGGAATTTTGAGGTGATGCCCAAGCCAACAGTTTGGCAGCGAGGGCAATCTGAACGACAAGAGTGCGGCTGGATTTCCATTCGATTGACCAACTCGATGGGATATGCTTCTATCTGCCTGATAATTTAAACTGAATCTAAATGTTGGTATAAATCCGTTCACCGAGGTTCTTGAAAAGGAAAGGTTGTTATGAAAGTTGAGTTTAGATTCCTGTTGGCGAGTGCTTTTTTAGGCATGTCATCCCCAACTATCGCGGTAGATTTCAACGTGTCCAGCTCGACCGAACTCCAGTCAGCGCTGACAACCGCTGCCAGTAACGGGGGTGATGACGTGATTACGTTGGCGCCTGGGGTTTATGCCGGCAACTTCAAATATCTCGCGGGCGAAGCCTATTCAGTGACCGTTCAAGGGGATCCGTCGGCAAACCGAGAAGAGATTATCCTCGATGGCGAACGCCGAGCCTTTGTGCTGAGGGTGGATGCGAGAGATCACGCAATGTCGCTAACGATTCAGAATCTCACTGTGGCGAATGGAAAAAGCGATGAGCCGGGTGGCGGCCTGACGCTATTGGGGCCGATAGATGATTGTAGTGAGATTGGCAATGATTTGACCACGGACCCCAACGGCGGCACCGCCGCGGCTTC
>JABGWC010000036.1 GCA_018645765.1 Gammaproteobacteria bacterium
AGTGCCAGTCGAACGCATGTCCTAAGACTATCTTTTCTAAACATAAGACTTACTCTCTTTAACGTTACTTCCCATTTTTTTATCCATCAACCCTTTTAACCGCTCTCTATTCCTGCCTGATAATTTCAGAACAAAGTTCCGGTTGATAGCCACTTTTTGTGCTCAGCCTGCTAGAACGACTTCACCCGACCAGCAAAAGGAGCACCACTTTTTGATTTTATCGCCACTAATCTTCTAAATTCAATCTTTATTTACTGCTTTTGAATCCTTTCAAAAGGATCTTTCCCCAATACTTAAGCAGCTTTTTGAGTGAACGACGGGTTCAAGCGCTTGGCAGGAGATCAAATGCAATCACCATTCGCTCTCCATCCCCAACAAAAGCTAAGGTTTCATGCCACAAGTAACTCGGGAATACGACTAATCTTCCAGGCTTTGGCTGAACAAACACGCTGGGCGAAAAATCAATCGGCAGCGCCACGCCGGGCCGGCCCAACGCTAAGAACCCAGCACTCTCGACATCGCGCTGCTCTATCGCTCCCGGAACACTGACATAATAGACGCAACTCAACCAGCCTTTACTATGAACATGGGGCACATGAAGCCCCCCTTCAGCAACCTTAATTGACCATGACGATTCAAGTTTTACGCCCCCAGCTTTCCTGGCATCAAAATAAACGCCGCCAAATCCCGGTGTTGATTGTATAAAACTTAAGATTTCTTGCTCGAGCACACGCCACAACCGATTCAAAGGGGAGAAACTTTGATCAAAAAGATTCCCGGCAGTCTGTGTGCCCGCCAAAACACTTTGTCCCAATGGCGCCCTTTGAAAGCAATGCTGATCTTGCAACCAAGCTTCGATGAGCGTGTTCAGCCGAAAAAGCTCAGCATCACCAACACTACTAGCAAGATCTATCACGTGAAAGGGCACGCTATCAAAAAACAGCCTCTGATGCTTTTCCGCATCAACAACTCTTAACGCTGTTTCCATCAACGCCAACCAGTATTGCTGATTCGCATCTTGGTCAAGCAACTGATCAATAACCCTGACTGCCGCAGTAAAATCACCTTGCCCCATCAGCGCAACCGCCAGCCATTCTCCATAATCGCCTGATTGCGGTTCAATCAGCGCAACCATCTCAGCAAAGCAACCAGTGCTATGCCACAAATTGAGTTGCGCGAGCGTTAAATCTCGCGAATTGGCGAACCCTTCTTCTGAAATCAGATTAATCAACTGCTCCGCGCGCGCATAATCCCCCGTCGAAACTAAGAAATTGAGATAATCTGCTTGCAGCCCTTGAGGCAACTTCAAGAAGTCGACGCGCTCATAGGGCGCAAGAAAGGTATCGGAACCTAACTCATAAGACAGACTCGCGAAGAGCTTACACAGCGCCCTATCGAACATGCCTCGACCCAGGGACTCCGTTAGCCAAGCTTCCGCTTCCTCTACTCGCCCTAGCGCTAAGAACAATCGGGCAGATTCGACGACAATGCCGGCGTCTTCCGGCGTCAAATTTCTCGTTTTTCGCAAGGACTCAATCGCTTTTTCAGGTTGATTGATCTTGAACTGGATGCGAGCCAACCTAAACCAAACAACTGGATCACTTAACCGGTCTACCAGCATTGAGTCTAAGACAAGCGCCGCGCCAATATAATCAAGCTGAGCTTCTAGCGCATTGGTCAGGCCGAATGCTGCTTTTGCATAATTGCTTTTTAAAACCAGGGCTTGACGGTAAATCCCCTCAGCCCTGCTAAACTGGCCCAAGTCCATCATGTACAAGCCCAAATTGTAGAAAAATGCCGGCCGATCTGGCGCCTGCTCAACACTCTTAATCAAGAAAGGGTACGCAGCTTCAAACGCTCCGGCGCGCCGATAAAGATCCCCTAAAGCCCCATTTACTTCTGGGTCTTGCGGCCTCAGCACTGCCAGATACTCAAGCGCCTCAATGGCCACCTTAGAATCACCGCCTCGTGAAGCAGAAGCCGCTAGTAATTTCAAGAACTGCTGATCCGATTTAAACTGCGCAACCAATGGCTTCAGTGTTTCAATCACAATTTTATCATTGCCCGTTACATACGCATCCTGAGCTCGCTTGAGGCTCAAGCCAACATCACTTTTCTTCATATCACACCCAACCCATCATCGCGTTTGTAATCAACGGCTATTCAGCCAAATACCTATCACCGAGGACACACCCTTTTACCCGTTCGCGACTTTATAGACCCTAACCGACAATTTGCCTATCTAATCTTCGCAGCACACAGATCAGCCAAGCGCTTTTGGGTAACGCCTTGCAACGCATGATCCTTCATCGACCGTGGCCCAAAACATTATCCCGGCCCCTCTAACGCTGCCAATAAGATCATCTCTTTTACCTGAGCCAAGATGCCAAGGCGTTTGTCCAAATCCTCGCCAGAAATTCTCGGCGTGTGGATATGTCCCATTGGCAGCGCAACACCCAGTTCATTCGCCAGTCGAATCGACCGGTACGAAATTTCGTTCGATAAATAGCCACCCCCACTACCTTGCACAGCAGTCTGGCCTTGCAGTGCCGCCAAGTTCACGGCCTCGAAGGCGCCGCCTTCAAGCGTGCTGACGCGATGATTGTCCCGAATTTTAAACTCGCCCTGCGCCTGCTGCATGACCGCGGCCGGCAGTGAAAACTCGACAAACTCAGGACCTTGCAAAGGCTTACCATCCAACAACCCAGGCTTGGGTGACGCGGCGGTGCCGCCCGTATGCTCCTGCAAATTGCCCAGCGCACTCGAACTCCGTCGTCGCCCTGGGAAGCGCTCCAAATCGAATTGATCGCGCCCCATCGAAACCGATACAAACAGATCAAGCCCGCCGCTGGAGAGGTGCGGCGTGAGCCACCGCTCTACAACCCCCGCATCGAAGTCCGGGTAGCGCACCGGGAACACCGCTGCATTGATCTCAACCATCACCCCATCCACCTCAAAGACCTGTCCATCCAATGCCAGAGCAACCGCCCCGGACGGGTTGCTTTGAGAAATGTTCTTATCCAGCGAAAACGGATCAAAACCCGTTATCAAAACTCGGCGCGCATTTGGGGCTGTCCACAGGACATCCATCTGGCCGCGGCTGGCCTGCTCGAATGCCGATATCACCCCCGCAATGACCAACGGCTTGAAGCCGAGTTGCTTAGCCCGCGCCCGAATCATCGGCGCAACAACTAATCGCTGCCAATACAACGGCCGATCATCCGGCACAGCGCCTGCCTGAAAACGCTGCCGCGCCTGCTCCCAAAGATTTAGCCCCGCTGCTAATGCCAGTTGCCGGAGCGCCGCCGGATCCTCAATTGTTGCTATTTTCTCGGAAAACCGTTCACCAACGGACGTTAGCTGTTGCGCAATACCCGGCTCGGCCAGCTTGAAGGCCGGCACTCTCGCCTCTTCTAACGTTTTTTCAAACCTGTCACCACCCATCGATTGCGCCCCCGCCTCACCGACAAAAAAAATACTTTGGATGCAGAGTAAGCTGATCAAGCCCATGACGCGCAAGCCATTAGCAACCGGTCTCTCGCGGACCTTGTGATTTAAGTTCATCATGCTAGTCAGGCTCTGCGTTGTTTTGATCATATTACTTGAGGCCTCACCGCAACGCTTGTTCCAACGCGCCGTTTGTGGGATAACCGGGTTCTTATTTTTCTATCAGGATTGCCCATGCCCGCCTTGCAACTGACAAAATCCGCCATCGATCTTGGCATCGTCGCGCAGTCCATCGAACCCATGCTGCAATTCTACGCAGAGACCCTGGGCCTCACCCTTGACGCGACGCTTGACATGCCAGGCGGCACGACCATGTACCGACTGG
>JABGWC010000030.1 GCA_018645765.1 Gammaproteobacteria bacterium
CATACCCAAACAAAACGGCTTCGAGCATGTTTTCAGGGATCGCCGCGCAGTTAATGGCAACAAACGGACCCCGCGCGCGCGGTGAGTGATCATGAATCAATTTCGCGAACACCTCTTTGCCGCTACCCGACTCACCGCTGATCATAACCGTGGCATCGGACAAAGCCACTCGGTGGGCCATATCGACCAACGCTTGGGTACGAGCGTCTTCGGCAATCACGCCGCCTTCAGACTGGCACCGGCGGGTCAGGCGATCCATCAGTCCAATGAGCACATCACCCTCAAAGGGTTTAACCAAATAATCGGCCGCACCGTTTTGAATGGCGTCCACCGCTTGGGACACTTGGGCAAACGCCGTCATCAGCACTACGGGCATCTCGGGCCATTGGGATTTGATGTCGGTCAAGAGATCTAAACCACCCCGCTCGGGCATTTCGACATCTGTCAGCACTAAATCGATCTTGTGCTGGCCATGTAACACGGCCAGAGCTTCTTTGCCGTTGGCCGTCGGCAGGGTTTGAAAATCTGCAAAGGCCAAGGCATCGCAAATCGCTTCGCGCAAGGCATCATCATCTTCGACGACTAAAATAGTGACTAATTTCTTATCCATGAATGGCAGCTCCATGATTGGCTTGTTCAAGCGGGGTGGGTTGCTGGCGGACGTTGATCGCGGTAGCGCCTGCTGATTCTGTTGGCAACGTCGAGGGCGCGGCCTTGAATCGGGCATGGGGCAACGTCAGTTTGAATTCTGCGCCGCCGTCTTCTGGGTTACTGGCGACCAGGGTTGCATCATGATTGCGCGCAATCATGGCGCACAGGGCCAGACCCAAACCGGTGCCACCGGCACGGGTGGTGAAATAGGGGTCAAAAATTCGGCTCAAGGCGTCTTGCTCAATGCCAGGGCCATTGTCTCGGATACTCATTTCAAGACCCAAGTCGGTGATTTCAGTGGTCACCGTTAAAACCGCGTTGGGCGTTACCTGTAGGGCATTTTCCGCGATCGCCACCAGTGCCGAGAGCAGGGCTTCTTGGTTGCCTTCGATCAAAACGTCCCGGGTTAAACCCGTTTCTTGCCACGCGCCGTTGTGTTGCGCGAGCAAGGGCGCGAGTGACACTTTCAAAGCCTGCAGGAGTTCAAACAGTGAGCAATCTGCGTCTTGGGTTTCGCCGCCCTTTACGAACTGCAGGCTGTCATTGACGAGGGATTCTAAGTGCTTCAGCCGGCCCTTGACCTTACTGGTGACTTCCAAACGGGCCTCATCGGCAAGCGTGGGCCGCTCCATCGCGCCCATGTATAACAAAGCAGACGATAAGGGCGTTCGAATTTGATGCGCAAGCCGCGCCACCATTTCACCCAGCGCGGTTAGGCGTTCACTGCGATGGCTTTCTTCTTGAGCAGCATAGGTTTCGGTCACATCGGTCACCAAAACAACCTGATCGCCATAACCGTCGTTCAGCTCCGTCGACAGTGAAATCCGGCGACCGGAACGCAGAACCATTTGCGTGCCATCGCGGCTAATGGACGCGGCGCATTCGCCGATCACGCTTAAGAAATTCATATTCAGGAGCGGCTCGCCCAGAAGGTCGGCCGCCCCTGGGTTGGCTAGGATAATCGTGTGATTTTGATCTAACACCAACACGCCGCCGGGCAGGGCGTCGACCAGTGCGGTCAAGCGATGGGCCAGGCGTTCTTTTTCGGCCAATTCTTCCTGACGCGCAGCCCGCGCTGAGGATAATTCTTGGGTCAGCGCCATGACTCGGGACTGCAGATCCGCATAAGAGACCTTGAGCGACGTTGTGAGACTGGCAAAATCGTTCTCGAGCAGCTCGTCTAGGTTGATCCTTTCTGCCCCCCCCGCCGCGTTTACCGAATCCGTTCGTTCAGATTCCGCTAATTGCAGCGCGATGATGTCGGAGGCATCCAAGCATTCTGCCTGCAGGACCGGCGACTTGGGGGCATCGAGGTTGCTCGATGCTTGAATATTTTGGCTTTGCATAGCTCGTCACGTCATTTCATTTTCGTGACTAACCTAAAGCAAGCAGCATTCCTACTTTTTTAGTTGTTATTATTCAATAACTTAACATATTTTTGGTCAAGTTTTGCCGCTATTCGTCAAAGCTTTGACGCCTCAGTCCCGCTGAATCCCGAGCTTTTTCATCTTCTCAACCAGCGTTGTGCGCTGCAGACCCAGCAGGGCTGCCGCCTTGGCAACTACGCCCTTTTCTCGGTCGAGTGCCTCTTGGATGAGCCGGATTTCCATCCGCGCGATA
>JABGWC010000029.1 GCA_018645765.1 Gammaproteobacteria bacterium
CCTGCCACTGCCGCAGCCCAACGACTTGCTGCATCGCAAAAGCCATGCTCCCCAAATGCACGGGCACATGCGCGGCTTGCGCAAACATCCGTCCATCCGCGTCAAATAACGCGCAGGAATAATCCAGTCGATCTTTAATATTGGGCGAAAAGGCCGCAGACCGAAGAATCAACCCCATCTCATCACAAACCGCTGCACAGCGCGCAACAAAGACAGCCAGTTCAATCGGGTTTAGAGATTCACTCATAGCGCGGCTTTAGTGGTTAACGAAACTGGTTTATGATCCAAGGCTTTCGGCCCGCTGCTTAATGGCAGCATTGACTCGACCCAAATAAGGACTGTCTCATGAACCCAGCTGTTATGCCAACCTATGGCCGTACCGATGTTCAGTTTGTTCGGGGCGAGGGTGCCTGGCTAATCGATCACCATGGCGAGCGCTATCTTGACGCCCTGTCGGGTCTTGGTGTTGTCGCGCTCGGTCATGCCAATGAGGCCGTCGCCCACGCGCTCACGCAGCAAAGCCAGAATCTGCTGCATACCTCCAACCTCTATCGAATCCCTGGGCAAGAGCGCTTAGCCGAACGCCTTGCGGTCATTTCCGGCATGGACAATATGTTTTTCGGTAACTCTGGCGCCGAAGCCTGCGAGTGCGCTATCAAAATTGCGCGCCTGTATGGTCATAATAAGGGCTTCTCCGACCCCACCATCATCGTCGCCGAATCTGCCTTTCATGGTCGAACCATGGCGACGCTTACGGCAACCGGCAACCGAAAAGTACAAGCGGGATTCGAGCCCTTGGTCTCGGGTTTTTTAAGAGTGCCCTTTAATGATGTTCCGGCCATCGAAAAAATTGCGGAGACCGCCAATCAAGTCACCGCCATTTTTGTAGAGCCCATCCAAGGCGAAGGCGGTATTCAAGTGCCGGACCCGACCTATCTGCCAAAACTGAGAGCCCTCTGTGATGCCAATGACTGGCTTTTGATCGTGGACGAAGTGCAGTCGGGAAATGCCCGAACCGGCGCCTATTTTTGTTATCAACACAGCGGTATCTTGCCGGATCTTGTGACCACAGCAAAAGGCCTGGGTAATGGCGTGCCGATTGGCGTGTGCTTGGCCCGAGGCGCAGCCGCTGAGGTATTTAAGCCCGGTAATCATGGCTCAACCTTTGGCGGTAATCCGCTTTCCTGTGCCGCAGCAAACGCCGTTTTAGACGAATTTGAGCGCTTAAATCTCATCCAGCAAGCTGCTGAGATGGGGGACTACATTCAAGCGCAATTTAGAAGCCACTTGGCTGGCGATAATCGCGTGCGCGACATTCGCGGCATGGGTCTGATGATCGGAGTGGAACTCGCAAAGCCCTGTACAGAACTGATTCAGCAAGCTTTTGAGCGCAAGCTTTTACTCAATGTGACGGCAGATTCCGTGATCCGATTGCTGCCACCTTTGATTATTAATCAGTCTGAAGCCGATCTAATCGTCAGCACCGTCTGCGATTTGATCAAACAGATTTAACTCTAGCCACAGCATCCACCCAGCCTGCATAGCGCTGCGCCGCCGCTTCGGCGGGCAGTTCTCGCTTGAAACAGCGCGCCAGCTGCCAACCCTCGGCCAACCCATCCAAAGAGGGATAAACCCCTACGGCAAGACCCGCAAGGTAGGCCGCGCCCAGTGCGGTGGTTTCGGTAACGGCGGGTCGATGGACCTCGATGCCCAACTGATCGGCTAAATTTTGAGCCATCCAATCATTTTCAATCATGCCACCATCCACGCGCACTACTGTGGGCGCGACACCATCACTGGCCATCGCATTCAACAGATCCTGTGATTGATAACTCACCGACTGCAAGGTCGCGGTCACAATATCGGCCACACCGGCATCCCGCGTGAGCCCAAAAATACCGCCCCGGGCCTCGGCATCCCAATGTGGCGCGCCGAGCCCAGTAAACGCCGGCACCACATAGACGCCATGACTATCCGGATTCGACGCAGCAATCCCCTCGGTCTCACTGGCATGATCAATCACTTTTAACGCATCTCGAAGCCACTGCACCGATGCCCCGGCAATAAAGATGGACCCTTCAAGCCCATAGCAAACCACGCCATTTAACCGATAGGCAACGGTCGTCAGCAGTTGATGCTCAGAGCGAACCGGCTCTGACCCTGTGTTGAGGATCATAAAGCAGCCCGTGCCATAGGTGCTTTTCATCATGCCGATGTTGAAACAACACTGTCCCACTAGCGCGGCTTGCTGATCCCCAGCCATTCCGGCAATCGGAATCTCGGCCGCGATTTCAGGAATGCTCGTCACCCCAAAGTGGGCACTGCAATCGAGCACTTCAGGCAGCATGCTGCGCGGAATATTCAACAAGGCCAGTATATCGTCGTCCCAATCCTGCGTCAGAATATTGAACAAGAGGGTTCGGGCGGCATTCGTTGCATCCGTGCGATGCACCTGCCCCGCGGTTAATCGCCAAAGCAAAAACGAATCTATGGTCCCAAAACACAGCTCACCCGCTTCTGCGCGCGCCTGGCCATCGGTAACATGGTCTAAGATCCAGCGTACCTTGGTTGCGGAAAAATAAGGATCCAGTAATAAACCGGTTTTCTCGCGGACCTCAGGTTCATGACCCGCCGCCTTGAGGGATTGGCACAACGCATGAGTGCGGCGGTCCTGCCAAACGATCGCAGGATACACCGGCACGCCGGTTACCCGGTCCCAAACAACCGTTGTCTCGCGTTGATTGGTGATTCCAATGGCGCCAATCTGATCGGCGCGCAAATCCGCGTTGCCGAGCGCGCGATCAACCACCTGGAGCACCGACTGCCAGATTTCCTCGGGATCGTGCTCAACCCAGCCATCTTCCGGAAAATATTGTGAGAATTCCTCCTGGCCGACCCCAACAATCTGACTGTCCTCATCAAATACCATGGCACGAGAACTGGTGGTGCCTTGGTCAATGGCAAGAATATAGTGCGGCATGGGTAACCCCCTGACTGGTGTGGGACCGAAGATTATGTATTAATCACTTTAAATTACAACGATCAAGCCCATGCACCTGTACCCGCCACCGAAGCAGCTCACTTTAACCGACGGTCAATTGCGCTTGTCGGGCCGCGCCTGGGTACAGCTCAACCCAAGCCTCGGTCATCGCATTGCAAAGGCCGCCAACCGCCTCGCACAGATCAGACCCGGTATTGGCGTAAGCTATGGCCAGCCCCTCGCAAGCCAATGTCTTTTAAACATCCAGCCTAAAGGCGGTTTGGGACCAGAAGGCTATCAACTGGTGATTACCAATGTGGGCGCGAAGCTTCGATACTCCGAGGAGGCCGGTGCGTTTCGCGGACTGGCGACGTTTGCTCAAATTTTAAAACAAGCGGCGCGGCGCAGCGGCGCTATTGCGTGTTTGAAAATCGTTGATCAACCCGACTTCGATCATCGCGGTGTCATGCTCGACATCAGTCGTTGTAAGGTACCAACCCTTGAGACCCTGGAAGGTCTGATTGACCAATTGGCGCAGTTGAAATTCAATCAGCTCCAGCTGTATACCGAGCACACCTTCGCGTTCGCCAACCACGCGCAGGTATGGCAACACGCGTCCCCCTTGACGACGACAGATCTGTTAGAGATTCAACAGTATTGCCAAGACCGCTTTATCGATTTGGTTCCAAACCTCAATTCCTTCGGGCACTTTGAACGCTGGTTGCGCCATCCCACCTACCAACCCTTAGCGGAATGCCCTGACGGATTTGTTCACCCTCTGACCGGCCGAAGCAGCCCGTGGGGCTCGACCCTCAAGCCCAATCGGGCAAGCCTCACGTTTTTAAAAGGGTTGTACGAGGAATACCTGCCCTTATTTCAGGATGCCCGCTTCAATATCGGGGGCGATGAGCCTTGGGAACTTGGCCATGGCGCGAGCCGAGCCCGATGCACGCGCCAGGGCACCACAGCAGTTTATGTCGACTTCCTCGCCAAGATTCAGACGCTTGCGCGCAAGTTTGATCGCCAGCCCATGTTCTGGAGCGACATCGTTTTAAAAGATCCGTCCTGCTTAAAAACCC
>JABGWC010000236.1 GCA_018645765.1 Gammaproteobacteria bacterium
AATTTCGAGTCACCAGCGCGATTTGGCAGCAACTGCTCCCGCTCATTTTGACAGGGGCGGTCCTTCAGAGCCTGATTGGCCTGGTGCAATATTGTGTTCTTGAGCCGGGCAATTTCATGGGCTATAACACCGCCGATAACAGCCCTAACGGCACCTTCCAGCAGGTCAATGTGATGGCCAGTTTCGTGGCCACGGGGTTTGCGATCAGCCTGTTTTTAGCGCTCATGCCCCAAGAGAAGCCGGTATCCCGTTTGGTTCAGACACTGCTGCTGATGATGGCGTTTTCAGGTCCCTTGTTATTGGTTGTCATTCAATCCCGAACCGGTCAATTGGCGGGCTTGGCGGTGCTGATTTTGAGCCTGCCCCTGATCTTGAAGACTCAAGCGCTGTCGAAACCTTTTAATAAGGCCTGGTTAGGGTTGGCAACCCTTGGGCTGATTACGGGTCTCATCGCCTTGAATAGTAGCGTGGAAGGCGTCAAGCGCGGCGCCGATATCTATCAAGATCCTGGCGCACGTGTTGCCATCTACGGCGGAAGTCTGGATGTGATCCGCCAGGCGCCACTCTTTGGCGCCGGGTACGGCCAATTTGAATCCGCATGGCGCGCGCAGCATGCAGCCGATGCCAGCCCGCCGGGCAACGTCATTCAGGGCCTGCATGCCTTATCGCATCCCCACAACGAAACCCTGCTTTGGGTGGTTGAAGGCGGCCTCGTCGCCTTCATCGGGCTCTTGTTGCTGGCTGCGGGCTTTCTCACAACCTTGTTCCGACTGCCCTGGGCCACGGGCTTGGTGGGCCTTGCGCTCACCGCGCCAATCCTAATCCATACCCAAACCGAGTATCCGCTCTACCATTCTGGCCTGCACTGGATCACCTTGATTCTATTGCTGGCGTTTGTCGATACGCATCAATCCCCGCCGAAAGCAGTCGCTTTTCCGAGGATCATTCTGCCCTTGAGCCTCGCCTTTTTAACGCCGCTTTTGGTCATTCCCTTTATGGTGACCGGCTTACAATCCTTAGCTGTAATAACCCAGTTAGAAGCCAGTAAGCCGCGGCAATACCACCGCTTATTGGACGTCACCAATCCAGCCGCTGATATGAATCGTTTCCAATGGCATCTTTGGGCGCTGCGCCTCAACACGGCGCTGGCGGAGGGCAATCGGCAAGAATTGACCGCCTACCTAGCGTGGTCCGAAAAAATGAGCCGCGGGACACCACGGTCCCCCTTATGGGTCAATCAAATGATCGCGCTGCGGGCCCTAGGCGACTTTGATGCGGCAGAGGCCAAACTGGCTGAAGCGCAGTATTTGTTTGGTGATAAAGATGATTTACGACCCTTTATCGGTCTCGATCGTTCCACGCGGCTTCAAATCCAATAACCTAGCCGGCGCTTGCGCCTTCGGCCCGGAGCATGCCTTGGCCACGTCCGTCGGGGTATCCAACCCCCGCGTATCGCAAGCTTTTTCGTTTTGTCCCTAAAATAAGCCGAAGAACCGTTTTTTGAATTTTCGCTCGCAGCCTTTGAGCTGCTGATCAAAGGTTTTCGCTCGGGCATCGACTTTCTTGGCCACCTTCATAAGCCAAGGCTTACCCTGGTGGGTCCCCTTAGCGAAGCCCCCCTGACCTTCGTGGTAGGACAAATACAGGTTCTCCGCATCCGTTTTTTTGATCCCATTTTTTCTAGCTGATTGGTCGATATACCAACCGATAAAATCGGTCGCGTCCTTAAAATCAGCTCGATCAGCAGACCAGCGACCCGTCGAGCGGCGATACGTATCCCAGGTACCATCAATGGCTTGGGCGTAGCCTTTAGCCGACGCCGGTCTCGGACCCGGAAACACCCAAAGAATCTTCGTTCGCGGCGGTTTCGCTTTGGCCTTAAAACTCGACTCCTGATGAATCACCGACATGATCACCGGGACCGTCGTGCCCCAGCGTTTCGCCGACTTGTTGGCGGCTTTATACCAGCTGCGCTGCTCGCTGAATATGTCGCAAATGTTATCGATATTGTCCGGCTGCTTCGCCGTACAGCTTGCAAGCAATGCCGCGACCACCACCAACATCAGACTCGGGTAATGACATCGGTTTAATTTCATGGCAATTGCTCCAGTAATGATCGTAGACCCGCTTCATCGATGACCGGGATACCCAAGGATTCTGCCTTGCTTAATTTCGAACCTGCTTCACGTCCGGCTGCCAAACGCGTGGTTTTCGCAGAAACAGAACCGGCAACCTTTGCGCCGAAACTCTGCAGTTGGGTTTTAATCGCAGATCGCGTGAACGCATCGAAGGTCCCGGTGATCACCCAGGTTTCTCCAGCCAGCGGCGCTGGCTGATCGTCGAGCACATCCGACTCGGGCCAAACCACGCCAAGTTGACGCAATCGCTCAATCAAGCGCTGATTGTTTGCATTGTTAAAATAAGCCGAAATTTGCGCGGCAACAACAGGCCCTACATCCGGCACCGCAATAAGGGCGGCATCGTCGACTGCCATCAAGGAAGCCAAACGCGGAAAGGCACGCGCCAGTGAAGACGCCGTGGCTTCACCCACTTCCGGAATCCCCAGCGCATAAATAAACCGGCTCAGGTTAGTGGTTTTTGACGCCTGGATGGCGGCGATCAGTTTTTTAGCCGACGTCGGTGCAAACCGCTCGAGCGTCAATAATTGATCATATTCGAGCGCATACAAATCTGACGCGTTGTGGACTAACCCAGCCTTCATCAACTGCTCAACGACTTTGCCGCCCAGGCCATCGATATCCATCGCCAAGCGAGATACAAAATGCCGGATCCGCTCTTTTTGCTGAGCCGGACATCCCAGATCATTCGTGCAGCGCAGAATCACCTCATCCTCTCGCTGCACGAGTTCACTTTGGCATTCAGGGCATCGCAGCGGACGGGCAATCGGGCTTGAGGCCAAACCCCGGGCACTCGCCGCCACCCGAACGACCTTCGGAATAACATCCCCAGCCCGCTCGATAATCACCTCATCCAATAGATGCAGACCCAGCCGTTCAATTTCATCAAAGTTATGCAGTGTGGCATTCGAGATAACCACCCCACCAACCTGTACCGGATCAAGCCGGGCAACGGGCGTTATCGCACCGGTTCGGCCGACTTGAAACTCAACATCCACTACGCGGGTTCGACCTTGCGCTGCGGGAAATTTCCCAGCAATTGCCCAACGCGGCGTGCGCGTTAAAAACCCGAGCGCCGCTTGGCTTGCAAGTGAATCCACCTTGAAAACCACCCCGTCTATCTCATAAGCAAGATGGGCTCGGCGTTGGGCCAACCCTTCAAAATACGCTTGGCAGCCCGCGGCATCGTTGACCTGCTCGATATCTGGATTGATTCGAAAGCCCCAAACTCTGAGCTGCTGCATCAGCTCGTAATGTTCGCTTGGCAGATTGCCGCCCTCAACAAGGCCAACACTGTAGGCAAACATCGTCAATCGGCGCTTCGCAGTTAATCGGCTGTCGAGCTGACGCATTGACCCAGCTGCGGCATTGCGCGGATTGGCAAAGGGCTTTTCGCCTTGCTCAATCAGCGCCTGATTCAGATCATTGAAAACCGCTTTGGCAAGATACACCTCACCTCGGACCTCTAGGCGATCCGGAAAGTCCTCACCCTGCAAAACCAATGGGATGGCCTCAATGGTCCGAGCGTTCATCGAGACATCTTCGCCGGTTAAGCCATCCCCTCGCGTTGCGGCACGAATGAACCGTCCGCCTTCATACAATAAGCTGATCGCGACGCCGTCGATTTTAGGCTCTGCACAATAACGAACGTGCACCTGCCCAAGGCGTTCCGCCACCCGCTCATGAAAATCAGCGATATCAACCGCATTAAAGGCATTATCCAAAGACAGCATCGGCAGCGCATGCTGGATTTGCGTAAACCCGGCAAGGGGCTCAGAACCCACCCGTTGGGTCGGCGAATCTTTGGTCAGTAAGTCCGGATGCGCTTTTTCGAGCGCTAAGAGCGCCTGAAACAGTTGGTCGTACTCAAAGTCCGCGATAATCGGCGCATCCAGCGCATGGTACTGATAGTTATGGTGATGCAGCGCCGCTTTTAACGCCTCAATACGGCTCACAACATCAGAGGTCATAGTGCCTGGGCGCGTCGAAACTGAAATTCTTGAACGGTTTGTCTTAAATGGGCGACGGTTTGCTCGGTGACCGCACTGCGCCGGTCGTCACACAACTGCGCCCCTAAATCTTCGGCGAGATGGGCCGCGGCCAACAACAACTCCTCAAACACAGCGGGCGCATCCTCGCATTCATGGGCGCACATAAAAATTATGATACCCGGCGTCATGAGCGCATCCATCGACGCAATGTCGAAAATTCCGGGTTCAACGGCATTGGCCAAACTGATTTTTGGATACCCGGCATCATCCAGGCGATGAAAAATAGACTTGTCACCATACTCAAAGCCTTGTTCCATCAAACTTTCGAGTAGCGGTTGGCCGGATAAGTCCCCGAGTACATTCAACACTAAAAACAGCGTTTCCTGCTGCGCCGTCGCGGGGCGCATTTCTGATTCTGGGCTCGCCGCTTGCTCCGTCTTTGATGCGCCAGCAAGGGGCTCGTCCATCTGGCGGCCTTCATCACCAGCGCTGGGAGACGCCTCACTCCTTGACCCAGCCGGATCCTCTCGGGGCGTTGTAGCCGCCGATTGACGCACTCGCACGTGGGTGGGATCAGAGACGGGGATCTGTGATGACCCGACCTTCACAACGCGTGCGCCACCATTGGGTAATTCTGCCTTTAAATCGATTACCCCTTTACCGGCGTCGGATTCTGGCGCCGTTGAGACGAAACGCTTATCCAGCTTTAAGGGCAACCGATCGCTGCCGAAGTACTGAACCCAAAAGCCATGGGCCAATACGGCCACGATCACGAGACCCAATATTAAGAACAGCCATTCTTGCAATTCCAGTTCCACAATGACCTCTCTTCTGACGTCTTTGTCGCTTACCTGTTTTGCTCAACCCACCACAATCTAAGCGCGTGCCTCAGACCGATGTGTTCTGCGACCCCTTTTCAGGTTGGCCAGGTTGGCCGACTTCCCCCACATCTGTACTGCCTGAGAATCGCGAACGGTTGGCGCAGCCCTTAAACGTGATTTTTAACAGTATTTTTATCGCCTGTTTTTCAAGCCCTGTTTTCAACAGAAACTATTTTTATCGCGCATTTCAAGCGCCCGTTTCTCAAAAATATCGCGCCTAACCTGCGCTTTTCTAGAAAGCATACGACCCGGTCTAAACTGCCGACATCGCAACCGCTTCTTCAACGTCGACAGACACCAATC
>JABGWC010000028.1 GCA_018645765.1 Gammaproteobacteria bacterium
ATCGGGCCGGCCGTGCTTGCCAGCACACTTTGAGCGGATCGCATTAGAAAGGGCGGTAATGATATGACCTGGAAACGACGAACCTTGGTTGTTTTATGCTTCGCTGTACTGGCCTTGGGCTTTTATGCGAACGGCGGGGGTTACGTTACGCCACTTAATATTATTGTATTGCTCGCCTTTTTTGGGCCCTTCACAATTTTAGGGTTGTATTGTCGCTTGGGGCTCAAAATGCCTTTAGCACTCTTTTTCAGGTTTGTGCCATTACCGTTTGGCTTGTTGCTCTCGGCTTTCTTCATATCCGTTGGATTGTGTTATGAGCATCCCTTTGTTTTGGGTGGCTTAATTGCTGCGCTTGCTGGGGGGCTTGGCGACGGTGGGCATTAACCTTAGGATCGAAGCGGTGCGCATGTTTGCAAGGCCAAGGGCGATATCCTTGGTGGCGGTGCTCGGGCTTGCGGTGCTCATGCCGCTGGGGATCGTTTTGTGGTCTGTGGAGAGCGCGCCGTTGAGACATTTTTGGTCGCCAATTAATCTTGGAATCGCGGTCGCGGCCTTCGGTACCCTTTATTTCGCGATAGAGTCTAAACGGTCGCCCCTTGATCGGGCGCAGTCGGCTAGCTTGAATGCGGTCTTGTTAATCACTGGTTTCTTGGTCTACGAGTATTTTGTGGGTCTCGCGCGGGCCGAATTTTCAGAATGGACCGCCATTTTAACCGCGTAGAACGTAACGACCCTAGTGGCGGCATTTTCGATCTACTTTATGGTGGTCTTCGTGTCGATCTGTCACAACCAAATTCATCAGCTGCCAACGCGGCATTGGCATTTGGTTGAAACCTTTTCGTTCTTTGTCTTTATGGTGATTGCGCCGGAAAGTATTCTAGAACTCGAGGTTGATCAGATGAGTCAAGATGATCTCGATGAAATCAGTTTGAGGGAGTAGCGCAAGGTTTATCTTTGCCTCGTGCAGAGGGATGTTGACGGACTACTTTGCTTAGCTTAAATGAGGCGCTTGCTCATTTGCGCCAATACCGATCCCATCTCCTAGCCCAAGGCGATCAAGCACGCTGTCGTCATTAAAAAAGGCATAAACGCCACCTTAATAATCGAGATCCAACTTAATTCAGGTTAAGGAGAAACCCGCAATGTCGAAAAAGACCTATATCCATCTAGAGGATAGTGAAGCAGCTGTGCTGCAAGTCGCCTCTCGAATTTATGCCGCTTACCTAACCATTATGGAGCTGACCGCACGCACGAACCACACCTCTTGAATGCGACAATCCATCGAGTCAGCAATTGAGATGGCCGAGATGGCGGATGAGATGGTGATTTCAGATTTAGAGCGCCGTTAATCGGGCTGATTTAGCGCTCGGCTATGCAGAGCAGGCCGGTCGTCGATTCGCGCAATGTCACGGGCTTAGGCGCAGTCAATTGGGTCATTTTTAGGGTTCATCAATAGGACCTGCTGACGGGTCGCTGGCCGTGAAGGGAGGCGTCACGGTCCGTTTGCTTGAAGAATGCGGCGGTTTGCTTTGGGTCAAGAGGTTGTCCTCTCGGGGCCGATTGTCCGGCCGCACCGAACAACGACGGTGGTCTCAGGGCGCAAGGCTCGATCGCGCCTGAATCCCCCAATGACCCTCTATTTTCGTGACGATGTACAACGATCGATATCGCCCAATCGTTTCATTGTTGGCATTTCGTCGCTCAAATTCGGTATCGATGTGCACTTTGGTGTCAGACGATAGGGTGATGGTGCGGCTCGTCCAAAGCGAATGATGCCAACCGGCGGCTTGCAATGCCGGGAAGACCGAACGATCTTGGAAGGTCGCCGCGGAGTCATAAATCATCACTTGGCTGCTGGCAAACCGAACGTGGGGGTAGTGCAAAGTCGCGGCCCAGGCTTTGATGTCTTGATCATTAAACGCAACCATAAAACGATCCAGCGTCGCAAGCGCCATCACATCAGGGGTCTCGGCTTTGGCGAGGCCGACTGCTGGCCCTGCGATAAGCACCATCAAGAATAAGGTTTTGAGTCGCTGGAGTGGATTCATGGAGATGCTCTCAAGGGTTGATTGCGTGTCGAAGAGTGTAAAGGTCCGTGTTAAACAGTGCCATTCAAAATGAATGGCTGAAAAGGTTTGATAACGCTTGCCAGTATGGCAAATTGCCTCTTCTATTAAGCAATGTTTGGAGGCGCCGACGTGTCTGACAACGTCATTTCGTTCGAGGGCTCAAAAGAT
>JABGWC010000220.1 GCA_018645765.1 Gammaproteobacteria bacterium
GGTTGGCCAAGGCAAGCGTCTAACGATTCTCAAAGAAATTCACTTTCCGCACTCTCTCGGCTTACTCTACTCGGCGTTTACCTACTACACCGGTTTTAAGGTTAATTCTGGGGAGTATAAAGTCATGGGGCTTGCGCCCTACGGCAAGCCCCGCTATGCCGATTTAATTACAGAGCACCTGGTCGATGTCGCCGACGATGGCAGCTTTCAACTCGACATGCGCTACTTTGACTACGCCACCGGTCTCACCATGACCACCAAGCATTTTCACAAATTGTTTGGTGGCCCGCCAAGACAACCTGAAGCTGAGATCACCCAACGAGAAATGGACCTTGCCGCCTCTGTTCAAAAGGTTACCGAGGATATTGTGCTAAAACTCGCCCGAAGTATCCGACGCCAAACGGGCGAAAAAAATCTTTGTCTGGCAGGCGGCGTTGCCCTGAACTGCGTCGCCAATGGCCTTCTGGCGAGAGCGAACCTCTTCGATAAAATTTGGGTTCAACCCGCGGCAGGCGATGCCGGTGGCGCCCTCGGCGCCGCGCTTGCGGCATGGCACCTACACCTTGATGGGGAAAGACCCAAACTCACGCTACGTGACCCAATGCAGGGCAGCTATTTAGGACCAGCTTTCTCCGACGAAGACGCAAGTACAGCGCTCAATGGCTGCGGCGGGATCTTCAAGCGCTATTCGGAGCCAGAGCTTCTTACCTACGTCACGACAGCGCTCAGCGCCGGCAAAGCGATCGGTTGGATGCAAGGTAGAATGGAGTTTGGGCCTCGGGCGCTCGGCGCCCGCAGCATCCTGGCCGATCCACGATCCGCCATAATGCAGTCGCAACTCAACCTAAAGGTTAAATATCGTGAAAGCTTTCGGCCGTTTGCGCCGGCGGTGCTGAGCGAGCACGTCTCTGAGTGGTTTGAACACGAAGCAGACAGTCCTTATATGCTTTTTGTGGCCCCGATCCGAGAAAGCAGGCGACATCCCATCAGCGCGCTTGATGCGGCGCAGATGGGTTTAGACCGGCTCAAAGTACCCCGCTCGGTCATCCCCGCCGTGACCCATGTCGACTATACGGCCCGACTGCAGACCGTTCATCAGGAGACGAACCCCAAATTCCATGCGCTGTTATCACAGTTCTTCGAAGAGACAGGCTGCCCGCTGCTCGTGAACACCTCGTTCAATGTCCGAGGCGAACCCATCGTCTGCACGCCAGAGCAGGCCTTCAAATGTTTCATGGGCACCGAACTCGACGTCCTCGTCATCGGCAACCTGCTGCTCTTAAAAGAAGACCAAGACCCCACCCTTCGAGCAACCTATCAGGATCACTACGAACTGGATTAAAAGTTAGAGACCCTGCAAGTTTGACCCACTGTCAACTCAGCGGGACTTGGGGCTCTCCCGCCGTGTCTAAAACAACCCGAGCCCCAAGTTAAAGTGTTGCCTTAGCGGTTTTTTTTGTGCGGCCCACGTTCATGGGCCTGATTAGGAGGGGCCCGTCATGACGCTACCCCACATAAATCGATAAACACGGTAACATAAGCGTTTGCAACGACGTGCTCTAACCGTCAGGCACGCGCAGGAAACGACTGGATGGCACCCTTAAAGAATTTATTGTTCACCCTTATCGCGCTGATTGGCGTGCCTGCTGCTTTTTTCATTACCGTTGAGCAGGGCCTCAAATTCGCAGGCATTGGCGCGTCCCAGGACTTCTTTACGACCCTGACCATAAACGGGCAGGACTACTACCAAGATAACCCCGCCTTCATTCATCAATTTTATCCTGCCTCGCTTGGCATCACGCCCATCGAAAACACCTTCTCAGTGTTATCGGATGACCCAACCATTCGGGTCTTCGTTCTGGGCGGGTCGGCGGCACGCGGCTTTCCAAACCTGAACCATGGCTTCAGCCGGCACTTGGAGATCCTACTTGAGCAAGCACTACCGACGAGAAAAATCGAGGTTATCAATACGGCAATGACCTCCGTCAACTCCCACGTGATTTATGACGTTGCGAAATCGATACCAGCGGGCCCCTCAACCTTTGCCATTATTTTGGTGGGCAACAATGAGGTGGTAGGCCCTTATGGCCCTGGCACCTTTAATCAAACTTTTTTATCAAACCTGTCAGTCATTCGCCTAATACAGGCCATCAAGCGCACAAGGGTCTGGCAGGCAGCAAACGTTCTTGTCGGAAACCTGAACCCAAAAAATGACAAAGAAACCCTGCGTTGGCGCGGCATGCAGATGTTCACCGACAACAATGTCGAATTTGACGACCCTCGCCTTGAAACGGTTTATGAGCACTATGAAAGCAACCTGAGCGATACGGTATCACGGCTTCAAGACAAGGGTATTCAGGTTCTGCTCTCGAGCGTGCCCGTTAACCTTCGCGATTCGGCGCCATTTTCCTCGCAGCACCCTTCGGGATTGTCTGATGATGCACTGAACACATTGAACCGCCAGCACCAATACAGCGCTGCGCGGTTCAAAGACCAACGCTTCCGGGACGCCGTTAATGCCCTTAACGCGGCAAAGGCCATCGCGCCGAATTATGCCGATACCCATTATCAGCTCGGCATTGCCTTCGAGCAGCTGGGTCAAAACGCCGAGTCCGCGAAACACTTTCAGCAAGCACTTGACTTAGATACCCTGCGGTTTCGTGCGGACACGCAGATTAACGCCCGCATTCGGCGGGTTGCTAAGCAATTCAACGATA
>JABGWC010000027.1 GCA_018645765.1 Gammaproteobacteria bacterium
ACATCGGACACAATGCCTCTGACCTCTGCAACGTCATCAAGCGTAATATCTTGCTGAATGTTTAAGGCGCCCGAACCCAGGGGGCCATTCTGCAGCGGCGCAATTTCTTCATACTTGTCATAAGCAACAAAGAAGAACAACTTATCTTGAATGATCGGTCCGCCGAGCGTTGCGACCATTGTTTCTTCTTCGAAGGTGAAGTTGAAATCTTGGTCCTTGTTTTTGTCGCCAATCAGCGAGTCATCAGTTGAGTAATACGCGATAGAACCAAAGAATTCGTTAGTGCCTGACTTGGTGACCGCGTTAATTGTTCCGCCAGTGAAACCGTTGTATTCCACGTCGAAGGGCGCGGTCTGAATCGATAGTGACTCGATCGCATCGTAAGAAATAGGTGACCGTTGCGTCGGATAGCCGTTAGCGTTCAAACCGAAACGATCATTAAGTGCGACACCGTCAACGGTGAGGGAATTGAACCGATTGTTTGCGCCGGCTATGGTGAGCTCTTTTGCACCACCAGACTGGACATTAACAATCGCAAAGGGATTTTGTGCGGCTGCATCCGTGATGTCTCGATCGATCGACGCAACCTCTTCCAAAGCCTCGATACCGAAATCGGTCCCTAACCCTTTAGTCTCGTATCCAACAGATCTGCGAGTCCCGGTAACGACGATCTCCTCGAGTGTCGTTTCAGCCTGTACGGTTACCGGCAGGTTTAGGGTGCGGTCTAGGGCCAGATATAAATCGTCAATCCGCACCGCAGAGAATCCACTTCCACTGATCTCAACAGAATAGGGCCCGCCAACGCGCATTCCGCGCGCCGAGAACACACCGTTTTCATTCGAAGACGCAAGTGAGACCGTACCAGACGCGGTGTGTGTAATCTTTACACTCGCATCGACAACCGCTTTATCTTGCTGATCAACGACCGTGCCCCGAATCGCAGTGGTAATCTGCGCCTGGACTGTCGTGAAGAAGGTTACCGCCATTAGCAGCGCAAACGTTGCTGCTACTTTAAGTCCCACGGAATTGGTTTTCGATCTCAACTTAAACTCTCCTGTTTTTGATAGCGCGCATTGTGATTGGCCAGTACGGCAGTTGAATAAAGACACCATTAAAAATGAATTAAAATCGTGTAAGCGGTATTAATCCTTATATAACATCTTTATCTTCCCAACTTGGGGCGTTGCTGAGTGATCAATCTCCAACAACGGTCGGGCCCTAGACGCGTGTAAGTCAATTTAATCAAGGTGCGCTTTCCAACGCTATGAGCGACTTAGCGAGCAGAGCCTGCCCACGACATTTTTTAATGTTTTTAGGGGCTAAAATTCGATCTAAACTCCCGCCGGCGATTATAGACTTTCAAGACCAAAATTCTACTAAATTACCGAAAAAAGTAGCTTTCTTTGCAGAAAATCACTCCGTTAAGGCCAATATCAAACACCGACCAGCCGGCCGCTTGGACCAGCACTGATTACCTAGCGCTTTTACTTGCTGTAGACTGCGCCTTCAAAGATCAACACTGAAAAGGCACTTACATGACCATGCCAACCGACTTGCCTTTAGGGCTCATTCAGGATCACCTTAACCTCGTTTTTTCCGCATCCGACGGCCCTGGCATTGAAACGTTCTATGGGGACATCATCGGGCTACGAAGAATCCCAAATGTTGAGCTGCCGGGCGGGCGCTATATGTTGCGCTACCATGGCGGCGCAACTGAGCTGAAATTCATCGTGACAGAACAAGACGGCGCCCGCGCCGCCAGCGGTCTGACCGCTGCCAGAGGAATCCGCTCGCTGACATTTGTCTTGCCAGAATCACGGCGACAATCGGTATTTTCACGACTCGCGGTCTATGGATTGCCTGCTCCCAGCGCGCTACCCGGCAATTCAGACAACACGCGCTACGCGCTTCAAGATTTTGAAGGCAATCACATTGAGCTGGCCTTTATAACGGATGAGCCAACAGACCCAGACATCGTGCGAATGGAATTTGGGTTCGGGGTGTCTGACCTGGCAGCAAGCGGTCAGTTTCTGCAACAAATGCTTGGCATGTCGCTGAGTCAAAACCATGCCGAACCCCATCAATATATCCTCGGTCAAAGCACCATAAATCTCTGGCACGTGCCCACATCACAGCCTGCGATCGTTGGGATGCCGCATGAAATGATGGGCATGAGCCTATTGCAGCTGGTTATCCGGGACGTATTAGAAGCTCGCGCGCTGATCGTCGCACGCGGCGGACCAATTCATACCGAGCCCTATAACGTGGGCGACCTTGCGGTCGTGATGTTCATTGAGGGGCCCGACGGTATTTTGATTGAGTTTGGTGCCGCCCTGTAATCCGTCGCGTCCTAATCAACAACGCTCAAAATCGCTTAACACCGTACCGAAAACAAAGCGTCTGGCTCAGTTGTTACGACGTTAATGAGCCTTTAGCACCGCTCGGGCGTCAAAGCCCTTTGCTGCCGAACCGTTTGACGAGCCATCCATACTTGTAGAGACTTCTAAAGCGTAATGTAAAACCACTTTCAAGTGTTCCGGCGCCATGGCGTGCGAACTTCGCCAAGTTGAAAGCATCGCCGAGCCGGATTCAAAAACAGACCGAGAAGGGAAAATGACGCTAACATCAGACAAGGATCAGTCCAGTTTCGCGCCGGGATCCGCCATATTTTCCCGCCGCGGTACCAATGCCGACCAAATCAGTGCGAACTATTTTAATTTTATCATCGGCATGACGCTTTGCTGGGGTTTCTTGGTGAACTGGCAGATGGTGCAGTCCATTCCACCAGAGACAATACTCGAATATGGCTTCTGGCCATTCATAATTGCCTACTTCGCCTGCTGCTTCGCTGGTATCTATCTTTTCAACTCATCCTCAAACCCTTGGGTGAGTTTCGTTGGGTACAACCTCGTAGTCGTGCCCTTCGGTTGCATCATCAATATCGTAGTCGCACCTTATGACCCAGATATCGTTATGAGGGCTGTGGAAACCACCGGATTTATTACCCTTCTAATGATGGTATTAGGAACCATCTACCCCGCCTTCTTTTTCAGCATCCAACGCGGGCTGATGGTTGCGCTTTTACTCACGATTGCTTTTGAGTTGTTTGCAAGCTTCTTTCTAAGCAAAAGCTTTCACATCATGGACTGGATTGTTGCTGCTGTCTTTTGCGGATACATCGGGCTGGATTGGGCAAGAGCCCAGCAGGTCCCAAAGACCGTCGATAATGCCATCGATTGCGCGGCTGCTTTATACATGGACATTATCAATCTCTTCTTACGAATCTTGAGAATCATGGGCAGGCGCTGAACCATTAAATTCGCCTCACGTCAGGAAAAAATCGGTTTTTTTAAAAGCACTTTGCCAATAACGCGCGTACTTTGCGGCTGCCCATCGATTGCATTAAGGCCACGTTGCGCTCAGGAATATGTGCAACATCCGGGTACGCCGCAATCGCACGTGCAAGACTGTCCTCCCGAATCAAGTGCAGCATCGGGTTCGGCGACCGATTCGTGTAATTCTGAACATCATCGGGCGCAGTGCCTTCGAACTGATATTCCGGATGAAAACTGGCAATTTGCACAACCCCCTCTAGGGCAAGGTCGATTAAAAGCGTATCGGCGACCTGCAAAAAATCATTGAAATCGTAGAAATCCCGTAGCGTTTTAGGATGAATGAGCAAGGTGGTCTCAACTGACGCATCATCGGTCAACACCCTGAGTTCCGAGCGCAGCGCCATCAGCAATTCAGTCTCGGTTTCGGCATCCGTGACAGCAAAGCGAACCCGACCGTTCTCTAGCTCGCGATTGGCAAAGGGGCATAATTTGAGACCTACAACAATGGTCTCTAGCCACTGTCTTGCTGAAGCGATGGCCCGGCTGTGCGTCATATCACACCTTCCACCGACTTAAACCCCGTCTATTTTCGTCTGTTGTCGCATCGACCGAAAACATGAACCTGTCCTTTTCTGATCCAGCACTGGCCTTGAAGCTGAATCAAGGACCAATCGATAGCCAGACTGCGGCGTACCAATCACAATCGATGCCAAAATCTATAGCCGCTATCCGCTTCTAAACGTTGCCCGCTGGCTTCATATTATGCCGCATACTGCGAGTTGCCGGTAAGCGTTTAAAATGTAGCGTCCTAAGCCCCGCAATCAACATAGCCTTAGGATGGAGCGTTTAAATCCGATACTTCGGTTTGTTGCACACCATAAGTCCAACTGCTAACTTTGAGGATCCCCTCTTACA
>JABGWC010000282.1 GCA_018645765.1 Gammaproteobacteria bacterium
AGCCCCAAGCTCGGCGCAATGCCGGCAGGGTCCAGCAACCAACGCAACCCCATAACAATAAACAGCACGGCCGGCACGCCAACCATCCCTGTCAGAATTCCTCGACCCACACGCCTCATAGCCCACTCCGTTGTGCTCATAGAAATACCATCGCCTGCGCAGCTGCCCGACCCGCGGTCTGGCCCAGGCCGGTAACTCGCCCCTTTCCATCCTCAACGACGATCTGGGTTCACGAACACATTCCCAATCGCTTTTGCAGGATCGCCTCTTGCTGAATCTTAAATGACAAAGCCTTTAGCCGCCATATAAAGCCTTTAGCCGCTATGTAAAGCCGTTAGCCGCTACGTGATGTGCAAGCCTTTACCGACTACAGCTCGCCTGAGCCCGCACCAAAGTCAAAAAGGACCTCAGGGTGTTTTTAGTCACCAAACCCAGGGCGCACCCAGGATGCCTAGGAGGCTATTATGCTTAACTCAGGCCACTTGCCCGGCACAAAAACCTGAAGCCCAGGCCCACTGAAAGTTAAATCCCCCAAGGTGACCGCTCACATCGACAACCTCGCCAACAAAGAATAAACCCGGCTGTCCGCGCGCCTCGAGCGTTTTGCTGCTAAGGGCATCGGTTGAGACCCCGCCTAAGGTGACCTCGGCCGTGCGATAGCCCTCGGTTGCCGCCGGCTTAATCTGCCACGCATTTAAATCTCGGCCCACCTGACCCAGCTGCTGGTCTCTTAATTCAGCGCATTTCACATTCAAAAACTGGGCGTAATACAGCCCGACAAACTGCTCCGCAAAGGACTTCGGTAAGACTTCAGACAAGGCCGTTACCACGGTTTGGTTCGGTTTTTGATGTTTTCTGGTCACTAACCATTCCGCCAAATCGCGCTCCGGACAGACATCAAGCGTCAAGGCCTCTCCCGGAGACCAATAGCTGGAAATTTGAAGCATCACCGGGCCGCTCAGCCCCCGATGGGTGAACAAGAGGTCCTCAACAAAACCCTGTGATCCGCAGCGCACAGCGACCGGCATCGAAACCCCCGCCAGCGCAACACAAAAATCTTTAAGATCACCGGTGAACATAAATGGCACCAGTCCAGCTCGTCTTGCCACTAGGTTGATGCCAAACTGCTCGGCCAGTTGGTAGCCTTGGTCACTGCCGCCCAAAGTTGGGATCGACAACGCGCCGGTCGCCACCACAACGGATTGGCAATGTACCTCGATAGGCTGGTCTTGGTGGGTATACCGTAGGCTGAACCGGTCCGCACCTGCTGCGTTTTGGGCTTTGGCCGAAAGTTGGCTGACGTCGCAATGGGTTTGAAATTGCACGCCCAGAGACAAACATTCCGCTTCTAGCATGGCCAATATCTCTTTCGCGGAATGGACACAAAACAACTGCCCATGCTTGCGCTCTTCAAATTCCACCCCGTAGGATTCCACCAAGCTGATGAAGCTATGCGGCGGATAACGACCCAAAGCGCTTTTTACGAAATGCGCGTTATCCGACAAAAAATGTTCCGCCTCTACATGCAGGTTGGTGAAATTACACCGCCCGCCCCCTGACATCAGAATTTTTTTGCCCAGCTTGTTACTGCGTTCAAGTACCCGAACTTGTCGACCTTGCCCTGCCGCAGTTAACGCGCACATCAGGCCCGCCGCGCCGCCGCCGAGCACCAGGACTTCTGTGGTTTCTATCGTTGTCACACTTGTGCTCCCTCACGTCATCGATCTTAGCCTAGCAGCAGTCAGCGCAGGCGATGATCTGTTAACGGGTCATTTTAGCCCAGCTGCCAACGCGATGCGCTGAGTGTTTTGAGTCTCTATCTTTTAATCCCGCCACACACTTTCTCGCATGAGCGCTGAGGATTTGCACACCGCGCGCCAAAATAGCAGCGCCGTGTTGGCCAACCAGGTCGCAAGGCCACCCTGGCCTGACTGATTCGTTCTGAGTCTGCCGTTTCAATGCACCTTGAACCCCAGCGTCAAAAAGTAGATTCAGGTGCCCAAACAATCAACGATTATGACGCTGAACGGGTGCGCAATGAACCGATCTTGGCTTTTTTCAGGCTACCGCATTGATTAGACTGTGGGTCATGATGAAACAGATGACAATGCGACTTGCTCAAGCCTGCCAAAGCTTTCTTATTCCAGACATCCAACCGGCCAAAATCTTGGCTTATTGCGCAACCTCACTCCTTTTACTGTCAACCCTTGCACTCGCCGAAGAACCAGCCAACTTTGATCAATATGACCCGGATGTCGCCGCCCTACTGGATGAGTATCACGCGGAATCGGACAACGCTGGCAGTCTCCTGCCATCTGTTTGGGCCTACCAAGGGCAAAGCAAGGCAGAAACCCTCATCGACTTTGAGCGTGGCCTCATCAACATAACCGCCGCAGACCCGAGCCAGATCAAACAAGCGGCGGTTGAGATATTGTTAACGCAGATCGATCCATCGGTAATTGATGCTAGTACCGCCAGCGATTTAGGCCTGATTAACCCTAAAACGCAGAAACCTTTTCTGTTCGAGCAGGTCCTTGATCAGGATGGTGCGCCGATTGCTTCCACCTGGCGAGCGAAACGCTACATTGATTACTTGATGACGCGCCAGCCGAATACACGGACGAGTCGGTTGACCATCCCAATGATTGGCCAACACAAGGCTATTGCCGGGGCTAAATATGTGAACTTTGCCAAGACGGCAGGTGCCAAACACATGATTCCGGTCGCCTTGATCATGGCCATTATTGAGACCGAGAGCTCGTTTAACCCCCTCGCACGTTCGCGCTCTAATGCACTAGGCCTTATGCAAATCAAAGCCAACACTGCTGGGCGCGATTATTTTTCGATTATCAGCGGCTACCAGCACACGCCGACATCGGCGTACCTGTACAACCCGGAGAACAATGTTGAGGTGGGCGCAGGTTACCTGAGCATCCTGGCAGATCGGTACCTTGCAGGCATTTACCATCCGCAAAAACTGGAATACGCGATCATCTCTAGTTACAACGGCGGTGCTGGCAATCTTTTTAAAAGTCTTGCGGCAACCGGCGGCAAGCGCGCGGCCATTGACCGGATCAATGCAATGACCGTAAAAGAATTTTACTGGTTCCTAACCAATCGTCATATTCTTTTAGAATCAAGGAATTACGTTAAAAAAGTAACCGGAAGAATGAAGAAATATGCCAACCTTTAAGGCGGCTACGGCAGCGCTGGCCGTTCTCTACCGCGGGCAAATGGTCGAACGACAGACTCAAGGTCTACCGGACCGACGATTTGGTTAAAAACCACCCAATC
>JABGWC010000146.1 GCA_018645765.1 Gammaproteobacteria bacterium
AAGCGTTGGTCGGTACGATAGATGACGCTGAGGGCTTTTTGAGCAGCTTCTGTGCCATCCCAGGTTTCAACCGGCGTGAGACACGTGTCGCAATTGCCGCAGTGCTCGGCGGCGGCCTCGTCAAAGTAAGCGAGCAGGGCATGACGCCGGCAGGTTGTCAGTTCACAAAAGCCCAGCATGGCGTTTAGTTTAATCTGTTCAACGCGTTTGTGCTGTTCGTCCCCTTGAGCACTATCAAGCATTTGCCGCAATTTAGTCACGTCTTGAAAGCCGTAAACCATCCATGCCGTAGCTGCGTTGCCATCACGCCCGGCTCGGCCGGTCTCCTGATAGTACGCCTCGATGGTTTTGGGCAGATCCAGGTGCGCAACGAAGCGAACATCGGGCTTGTCGATCCCCATGCCAAACGCAATGGTTGCCACCACAATCACGCCCTCTTCGGCGAGAAATCGACGTTGATGCTCGGCCCGGGTCTCAGCGGGTAAACCCGCGTGATAGGCAAGCGCCTTAAAGCCTTGCTGCTGTAGCCAGGCCGCGGTGTCTTCTGTTTTTTTGCGGGACAGGCAGTAGACGATCCCGGCGTCTTTGGCATGTTCCGTTTTCAGAAATTGCAGGAGTTGGTTGCGCGGGTTGGTTTTAAGGTTGATGCGATATTGGATGTTGGGCCGGTCAAACCCAACGACAAACTCCTCGGCATTACTCAGCGCGAGGTTTTTAACAATTTCCTGGCGGGTTCGGGCGTCGGCTGTTGCTGTGAGGGCCACTCTCGGAACCGAGGGAAATTCTTCGTGCAGCAGATTGAGCGCGAGGTAGTCGATTCGGAAGTCATGGCCCCATTGGGAGACGCAATGCGCCTCGTCGATGGCAAAGAGGCTAATGGTGACGCTTTTGAGTAACGCAAGGGTTCGCGGTTGGGTAAGCCGTTCTGGTGCAACATAGAGCAGGTCCAACTCGCCGCGGCGAAGACCTGCCTCGATATCCATTATTTCATCTTGGGTTAGGGTCGAGTTGAGAAAGCTGGCCTTGATACCCAGCTGTTTCAGCGCTGCCACCTGATCTTGCATAAGGGCAATGAGAGGCGACACCACAATCCCGCAGCCCGGGCGAATCATCGCAGGAATCTGATAGCACAGCGATTTGCCACCACCGGTGGACATGAGCAGCAGTGCGTCGCCACCGTGCACTAGGGTGTCAATCACCTCGGCTTGGGGCGCCCGGAAGGCTTCGTAGCCGAACGTGTCTTGTAAAATGGTGAGGGCTTGTTGCATGCGGCGAGTTTATCCGAGGCCTTGCCCGGATAAAACGCCCCAGCCCAGTTTCTTTAAAATTTTTAAATCGGAAGCTCCTGGATCATTCGAATTAAGGGCGCTGGTTGCGTCCGCGGGATGGTGCTGGCCTGAGATGCGGGGGGCGGGATTAAAGAATCCTTGCGGACGCGTTGGTGACCCGCCTTTAGGCCACATGTAGGAGAAAGCCGCTAGAAGGTCAGCATAAGGCCCAGCAGCCATCCGTGGGGTTTGGCGCTGTATCACTCGAACGCGGTAAGCCCGCGTGCGTTGGTATTCTGGGGTGAGTATTGGTTTGGCGTGACCCAATCGGTCAGCGAAAGATCAACTGGACAGGCTTGTGCAAACGCCTTTGATTCGTACTATGGTGCCTAAGCAGTGGCGAACCCTAAAATTTATGGAAAGGACGGATTCATGGACTTAAAACTCACAGGCAAAAAAGCCCTCGTTTCGGCAGGGCATAAGGGCATCGGCTTATTTATCGCGCGGCGGTTATTAGAGGAGGGGGTGGCAGTTGCGATTTGTTGTCGAAAGCAGACGGACCTTGATTCAGCCCTGGCTGAGCTGTCACAAAAGGGTAAAGTGATCGGCGCATTGTGCGATATGTCGCAGCCGGATGCGGTGACCGCATGGGTTGCGCAGGCGGGTGATGCGTTGGGCGGGATTGATATTTGTGTGGGTAATGCGAGCGCCAGCGGGCAACGCGGTGAAGGCGTGAAGCCTTGGCTTACGAGTTTTGAGGTCGATATTCTCGGCTCGGCCCTATTTTATGAGGCGGCGAAGCCTTACTTGCTGCAGTCTTCTGCCGCCGCGATTGT
>JABGWC010000026.1 GCA_018645765.1 Gammaproteobacteria bacterium
CTTTATCATTCGTTTTTAAAGGGTGTTTTTAACACTTGTTTTTAAAACGAGTTTTCAACATCTGTTTTCAACATCTGTTTTCAACAAAAGTGCTGTCTACAGCGCAGGTTTCTCAATTGGGTCGCGCTTAACGACCCTTTTCTTAAAAGCATAGGACTCAGCCTAAACCGCCGACATCGCAACCGCTTCTTCAACGTCGACAGACACCAATCGAGATACCCCAGGCTCATGCATTGTGACGCCCATTAATTGCTCCGCCATTTCCATGGCCACTTTGTTGTGCGTGATATAGATAAACTGCACCGTGCGCGACATCTCCTTCACCAGTTCGGAATAGCGCATGACGTTGGCATCATCCAATGGCGCATCGACCTCGTCCAGCAAACAAAAGGGCGCCGGATTCAAACTGAAAATTGAAAATACCAAGGCAATCGCGGTCAGTGCTTTCTCACCACCCGACAGCAAGTGAATGCTGCTGTTTCGTTTACCAGGCGGCCTTGCCATCAAGGCAACACCCGTGTCGAGCAGGTCTTCACCCGTCATTTCTAAATAGGCATGGCCACCCCCAAACAACTTCGGAAAGAGCTGCTGAAGTTTGGTGTTGACCAAATCGAAGGTTTCTTTAAATCGGGTGCGGGTTTCAATATCGATTTTTCGAATGGCCATCATTAGGGTATCGAGTGCTTTCTCTAAATCGTCATTTTGTGCATCCAAGTAGGCTTTACGCTCGGCTTGAACTTTGTATTCTTCAATCGCCGCTAAATTGATGGCGCCCAAACGCTGAATGCGGTTCTCTATTTTTGTCAGTTCGGTTTCCCAGACTGGGATATCCGCGTCTTCCGGCATGGCGCTTATGACCTCCTGTAAGACTGCGCCGGCCTCTTTGAGGAGGTCTTCAATCGTACTGCGCTTAACATCCAGGGTTTGGAATTCTAAGCGGGCCTTTTCGAGCTGGCCTCGCACCTGATCGACGCCCTCTTCAAACAGTGCGCGCTGACTTTCATTGCTGCGGATATCAAATTCAATCTTCTGCGCAACCTGACGACCCGCCAGTAATTCGGCTTCAATGCCCTGGCGCGTCTGAAGTCGCTCCTGCAGGTTCGCTTGCAGCTCCGTTGTCGGTTCGGCCAGCGCCGCAATGTCCGCTTCAAGCGTTTGCTTACGCTCAAGCAGGCTTGTTTGTCGAGCGGACAAACGCGTAATCGCCTGCCCCGTTGCGGTCAACTGCGCTGTGAGATTTTGCGTTCGCAGCGCCAATTGATGATTGGCGTCCCGATCCGCTTGCGCTTGTTGACGTAACGTCACCAAAGCTTGTTGCGCGCTGTGCCGCTGCTCAGCCAACTCGGCACGGGTGGCCTCAACACCTTCCATCTCGTCCATGGCACCACCCAATCGCGACCGCGCCGCCTGCAACTGGACGGAATCCGTCTCCAGTTGCGCCTGAGAATGGGTAATTTCTCGATCGGCGCGTTCGAGTTCGGACGCAATTTGTTCTGCTTGGATGCGCTTGGCCGTCAGCCGGGCTCTCGTTTCACCATAAGCGCGCTGCTGCTCGGCGAGACGGCTCTGCAAGGCATCGCGATCTTGTTCTAAGACGGTCAAGTTAATCGCGCCAGCTGCCAATTCTTCATCTGTTGTATCAATCAGGGTTTCCAAGGCTTCAATTTGCGCAATCAAACTGGTGAGCTCTTTTTGCCGCTGCAGCACGCCCGCCGTGACGTCTTTATCCGCGCTCACGCGAATCCAGCTCGCCCCCATCCATAGGCCATCGCGCGTGACAACTGATTCATCTGGCGCAAGATTTTCGGCAAGGCTTAAGGCATCTTCTAAGTCTTCCGCGACAAACACGTGGCTTAACCAGGCAGACAGCTCTGCGCTGGACTGAATTTTCGCGGCAAGCGAGACCCGCGCTTCACCCTGTACAACGGGCGCATGTGTATCCGACATCCCCAGCAGGGTTATCGAGCCTTGGGTCAATCGCGCGACCGCTGGCGACAATTCTCGAAGATTACTGACGAGGATCCCTTGTAACGCATCCCCAAGGACCGCTTCCACCGCCTCTTCCCAGCCCGATTCGACCTCTAGCGATTCGCCAACCCGAAGGGCTGATTCAAGCCCCTGCTCGCTGACCCAGGCCGTATCATCGCCAGCCTGACCAAGAGCCGCTTGCTGGAGGGCGTCGAGAGAGGCTCGTCGACCGGCAAGATGCTGCATTTCGCTGCGCTGCTCGTTGAGGGTGCGCGATAATTGTTCATTTTGAACCCGCTGGCTTTGAAGCTGACTCGCCAAACCATCAAATTCCGACTGAATGCGCCCAACTTGTTCTTCCTGGGTCTCGATCATGGCTTCTAACGGACCAATTTCTTCCGCCACGGCCTGCTCACTAAGCCGGGTTTTATCATCACCCACCGCTTTGAGGCGCTGATTCAAACGTTGGAGCGAATCTTCGAGCAACGCGATTTTTGATTGTTCTATTTCACCGGCCTGGGCCACCTTGGCCGCTTCCGAGGTAAATTGGTCCCAGCGCTGCTGCAGTTCCGCAACGTGATGCTCGGCCATCTCCAGTTGGTCTTTCGAGGCAATCTCGGAGTCGCTCAGGGCCGCTTGCTCCGGCGCCAGGCGCTCGAGCTGCTCAGCTAAATCGCGAATCAGCGCTTCATCACTCCCCAAGCTCGCCGCGGTTTCTGTCCGTTCCTGATCGGTTTGCCGCAAGCTATCGGCCAGGGTTCGAGCGCGCTCTGATTGGTACTGAATACTTTCTTCAATCCGCGCAATCTCAGTACCTTCATCATAGAAGCGCTGCTGCACCGCGGCGAGGCTATCATTCGAGCCAATCAATTGATCCCGCAGCGCAACAATCTCGGCTTCAACCCGGCGTTGGTCACTGATTCGGGCTTGTAATTCAATTTCAAATTGATCGATCTGTTGCTGCTGGACTCCAGCCTTTTGATCAAGATTTTGCCACCTTAGGGCCGAGAGCTGCGCACTGACCTCGCGCTCTTCCTTTTTAAACTCGGTGTAGCGCTCGGCATTCTTAGCTTGACGCTCTAAGTGATGAATCTGACGCTCGAGTTCCTCGCGCAGATCGGTCAATCGGTCGAGGTTATCTCGCGTGTGTGAGATTCGGCGCTCGGTTTCTTTTCGGCGTTCTTTATATTTTGATATGCCGGCCGCTTCTTCGAGATAAACCCGCAACTCTTCGGGCTTTGCCTCGATCAATTGGCTAATCATGCCCTGCTCAATAATCGAGTAGCTTCTGGGCCCCAAACCGGTCCCTAAAAAGATATCAGTAATGTCTTTGCGCCGACACTTAACGCTATTCAGAAAATAGCTGGATTGACCGTCCCGTGAGACCTGCCGTTTTATCGAGATTTCAGAATACGCGGCATACTCGCCGGTTAATCGACCCGCAGAATTGTCAAACAACAGCTCGATGGTGGCCTGACCAACCGGCTTGCGGTTACTGGCGCCGTTGAAGATCACGTCGGTCATCGACTCGCCCCGTAAATTCTTAGCGGAACCCTCCCCCATGACCCAACGAATCGCATCAATAATATTCGACTTACCACACCCATTTGGGCCGACAACGGCGCAAAGATTATTGGGGAATGGCACGGTCGTGGCATCCACAAAAGATTTGAATCCGGCCAGTTTTATCGCTTGAAGTCGCATGCTGGAATCTTACTGTAATGTGCCATTAAGCGAAACAAAAAGATCGAAACGCGGTACTATTTACCCTTGATTACAGGGCGCGCGTCACCCGTTTGACCGCTGGTCACGTCTGGTTGACTTGACCCGCACCGCGCATTTGATGCCTGACCTGACAATTCCACCGCGATAGGTTCCCGATGCTAAAACGCCCCAAACTTTCCAACCAA
>JABGWC010000230.1 GCA_018645765.1 Gammaproteobacteria bacterium
ATGTCTGCTGCGCCCGATCGCTACGAGACGGCGGTATTTGACGTGCCGACGGGGAAGATTTCGACCCGTGGGGTCGCGACCTTAATCGCGCAGAAAATGCCCGAAGGCTCAATTCTATGCGGCGACTCCGGCGGCGGTGCTGCGGTGCTGCAGCCAGCGCAGCAGTCTAAGGCGCATACTTGGCTCAATTTGACCGGTGGGTCGATTGGGCAGGGGGGGCCTGCCGCCGTCGGTGCTGCGATTGCGGCGCCCAATACCCAAGTGTTTGCTTTGCTGGGTGATGGCGCCTCGATGTATACCATTCAGGCGCTCTGGACGCAGGCCAGGGAACGCTTGGCAGTGATCACCGTAATCTTTAATAATCAGCGTTACGGTATTCTGGAGACCGAGTATCTGCGCTTGGGCGTCAATGAAATTGGGCAGCACGCTGGCGCGCTGTTTGATCTGTCTGAGCCTTCTATTCACTTCGCCGATTTGGCGAGCAGTTTGGGCGTTGTGGGACATCGCGTCGACACTTGTGAAGCGTTTCAAACGGTTCTAGATGAGGCGCTGCAGCGGGTCGGACCAACGCTGATTGAAGTCATGCTGTGATGGTAAAGCCAGGATTGGTAAATCGCCCTGATTTCTGGCGACGGGTTCTAATGATCGTTGGGGTCAGGATTGAAAAAAACTACGCTTAGTTGGGCCGACTCACTGTTCAATAGCAAGCTGCTTTGTTATGCTCGCGCGAGCTGTTTTATAAGTTTTTGAGTCAAAAAGATGACCGTGCGGCGTGCCAAAAACGTCGACGGGCGTCCTCTTGCAGCGGACGCCCGATAGGCGCGGCTCATAGTCTGGTTCTGGTACCAGGCAAGGGTGTGATCTAAAGTTAGAGATTTAAAAATTGGCGGTTTAAAAGCAATCGAATCAATGACTGCAATCGAAGGTGAGGGCAAGTATGTCAGTAGTAGAAAAGACGTCAGAAGTAGCAGCAGCCAACGCTGCCGTGTCAGCGGTAGTCGTACGATTTGCCGGAGATTCCGGTGATGGCATGCAGCTGACGGGTAGCAACTTCACCGAGGCCACCGCGCTTCATGGTAATGACTTGGCGACGTTTCCTGATTTTCCGGCCGAGATTCGAGCGCCGGCTGGTGCAACATTTGGGGTTTCAGCATTTCAGATTTATTTTGGGTCCGATGAAGTGACGACCGCTGGAGACGACCTTGATGTCTTGGTGGTGATGAACCCCGCTGCGTTGATTACGAATTTAAAGGACTTGCTCCCGGGCGGTTTGATCATCGCCGACAGCGATGCGTTCACCGATAAGAACCTAGCGCGGGCTGGATATAAATCAAATCCACTGGAAGATGGCTCACTCGACGGATACCGCGTCATTGTGATCGAAATCACGAAACGCGTGATTGCCTCTGTTGAGCCCTTCGGCTTGTCGCATAAATTTGCGGTTCGGTGTAAGAATATGTGGACGCTCGGGTTGGTCATGTGGTTGTTCGACCGAGACCGGTCAATCACCGTCGGTAATCTAGAGAAAAAATTTGCAAACAAACCGGACATTGCGCAAGCGAATATTGCCGCGCTTAATTCCGGCCACAGCTACGCCGAAACCGCCGAATTACCCAGTGGGGTTGAGGTCTATCAGATTCCGCGAGCCGAGGTAAAACCTGGGCTATATCGCAATGCAACCGGTAGTGACGCGCTGGCATATGGCCTTATAGCAGGCGGCCGACTGGCGGATATTCCGATCACCTTTGCGTCCTATCCGATTACGCCAGCTTCGTCCTTGCTGCATACCCTGGCGCAACACAAAGAATTTGATGTCGTGACCTTTCAGGCAGAAGACGAAATTGCGGCAGTCTGCGCGGCGATTGGCGCCTCCTTTGGCGGCACACTGGGTGTGACGTCGAGTTCTGGCCCGGGTATCTCTTTAAAAGGCGAAGCCATCTCGCTAGCGAGTGCGACAGAGTTGCCGCTGGTGATTGTCAACACTCAGCGCGGCGGACCTTCGACGGGGTTGCCGACCAAAACGGAGCAATCGGATCTGAACCAAGCCTTGTTTGGTCGCCATGCCGATACAATCTTGCCCGTGATTGCTTCCTCCACGCCATCAGATTGCTTTGATGTTGCAATCGAGGCGGTTCGCTTGGCAACGCAATTTTCAACACCGGTTTTGTTGCTGAGTGATGGTTACTTAGCCAATGCCTCCGAGCCGTGGTTGGTGCCTGACCTGACGCAGTTCGAGGCATTTCCGGTCCAGTTCGAGACCAACCCAGAAGGGTTCTCACCGGCCAACCGAAATCCCGAAACCTTATCTCGGGTCTGGGCAAAGCCCGGTACGCCAGGCCTTGAGCATCGCATCGGCGGGATCGAGAAGGATTATGATACGGGTGATATTTCCTACGACGCGGACAACCACCAAAGGATGACCGATGTCCGTAAAGCGAAGATCGATGGGATCGCGAAATTCATTCCTGCCCAGACAGTGAGCCAGGGGCCGAGTGCTGGTCAACTTGCTATTGTCGGTTGGGGATCAACCTATGGTCCCATCCATCAGGCGGTAAAACGGTTGCGCGCGGTTGGGGTGGACGTCAGTCACATCCACATCCGGTATTTGATGCCGTTTCCTGAAAACCTAGGGGAGCTCTTGCGTGGTTATGAGCAGATCTTGGTGCCAGAGATGAATACAGGGCAGCTGGTCGAAGTGCTTCGATCTAAGTTTTTAATCGATGCCAAACGGCTGAATAAGGTATCGGGTCAACCCTTCAAGATCCGAGAAATTGTCGACGCGATCGAATCGCTTCTAGGAGAGTCAGCATGAACGCACCGGTAAAGCTCACACTAAAAGATTTTAGCACCGACCAGGAAGTCCGTTGGTGCCCGGGTTGTGGCGATTATGCCATTTTGAAGACCATTCAAAAGCTGATGCCAGAACTGGATACGCCGAAAGAAAATACGGTCTTTGTATCGGGGATTGGTTGCTCCTCCAGATTTCCCTATTACATGGAAACCTATGGATTCCACACAATCCATGGCCGAGCGCCCGCGATTGCGACCGGCGTAAAGCTTTCGAACCCTGAATTAGATGTATGGGTGGTTACCGGGGATGGAGATGGTCTGAGCATTGGCGGCAATCACATGCTGCATGTCTTGCGCCGGAATGTGGATCTACAAATTTTGTTGTTTAACAACGAAATCTACGGGTTGACCAAAGGTCAATACTCGCCGACCTCCCAGGTTGGCACACGCTCACCGTCGACGCCGGATGGATCGGTTGATTTGCCACTGCGGCCCTGCACCTTCGCCTTGGGTGCTGGCGCAAGATTTGTCGCCCGAACGATCGATACCGAGGCCAAGCATATGACGCCCGTGCTCAAGCGAGCGCACGCGCATAAAGGCGCCTCTTTTGTCGAGATTTATCAAAATTGCCCGGTCTATAACGACGGCATCTTCGACTATATTAAGGATAAGAAGTCCGCCGCGGATTCAAGATTGGTGTTGGCGCATGGCGAGCCCATGTTATTTGGGGTTGATAACCAAAAAGGCCTGCGATTGAACACG
>JABGWC010000210.1 GCA_018645765.1 Gammaproteobacteria bacterium
AGATTACATTGGACCTGACATTCGGCCGTACCAGCCGATTGCGGCGCGTTAAGCAAGCCAGTAGCGCTCGGTTTCCTGCTTGGCAAGGTCATCGCACCAAGCAAAAGAGCAGGCCCTAACGAAATGCACAAACAAGGCATTGATGTGGGATCGCAATGGCGCGCTCGGAGGCGAAACCCCCGGAGCTTACGCGGGTTGATGTCAAAATAAGCGATAAGCCTTTCGGAAAGTGGTTCTGCTTGGTCCCCGCAAAACATTTCCGATTAACCGACTCAAGAGTGTAATGAATGATGAGACTGTCCCTGCCAGATTTGTGTGATGCCTACCCCGATGCCGTCCATGTGGCGGAACCCATGTTCAATAACTATGGGGGCAATGACTGTTTTTCGGGCGAAATTGCAACGGTGACCTGCTTTGAAGACAATTCGGTGATTGCCGCTCGGGTTGAAGAACCGGGGCGCGGACGGGTCATGGTCGTTGATGCCGGCGGCTCCCTGCGGTGCGGCGTATTGGGGGATAACCTTGCTCAAAAGGCACTCGATAATGGCTGGTCTGGATTCATTGTTTATGGCTGCATTCGAGATGTTGATATTATTGAGACCCTGCCGATTGGTGTCGCAGCACTCGCAACCCATCCATTGAAAAGCGTTAAACGCAATATTGGTCGCGTTGACGAAGCGGTGTCATTTGCAGGCGTGCAGTGGGTGCCAGGTCAGTTCGTCTATGCGGATAACAATGGGGTTTTGGTGAGCGCGACGGCTTTGACGCTGCCCGCTTAGTCGAATGCACGTGAGTCTTGATGCGTCGAGCCGGGCAACGTCAGGCCTGATTCGTTAGACGTTATCGAAAACAGTTTAAGTGGCCGCCCTCTTGTCAAAACGCAGTGCGAAAATCCTCGCGTAATTATGAAGCCTGCAGTGCGTCCGCTTCGGGTGGCAACGGCGTGGCGACTCGTAAACAGCGGTTTTATCCCGGCTATAGGTAGTGATAGCCTTCATAGTTTGATCGGTAGCAGGAACTCAATATGACCGTTCTATCTCGAATTCTCGGTAATTTTAAAACCAAGCCTAAAACCCCAGAAGAGCAGCTTGCTGATCTCGCACAATTGCCCATGCCATCGTTGATTGAGATCGCCGTGGCGGATGAGTCTGTTGCTCAACGATTAGGAGCCATTGCGCGATTGGATTATGGTCCCGCGCTCATCGAGCTCGCTTTTGAGGGGACCCTGTCGGGTATTCAACAGGGGTCCCGGCGACGTCTCGCGGCGCTTTTGGATGACGGCCTGATTACCCTAGAGCAGCTTTCAGCGGATGGCGTCGAGCCCTTGGCTCAGCTCGCTGTGGTCGGATTTTGCGGGCAGGATGGGTGGCTTGAGCGACTGCTGAATGCAAGCGTTGATCAAACCTTGTTTTATCAAATCGCCTTAGAAGGCGTGTCGGCTCAGGCGCGAGAGTTGGCGGTGCAGCGAATTGAGGACGAAGACTTGCTCAATTCGTTGCTCAAAGCGACGAAGGGGCGAGACAAGCTCGTTTATAGGTTTGTTAAAGCAAAATGTGATGGTTTTCGCGAACGGGACCAGCAGGCGGCAGAAACGCAAGTAGAGATTGCACGCTTGTGTCATCGAATCGAGGCGCATAGTAAGCGGGCCTTTGATCCGTTTTTTGCGACTCAGATCGAGCAGCTGCAAGCAAAATGGTCGATCTTGGAACATGCGGCAGATGCGGAAGGTGTAACCCGCGTGGAGCAAGCGTTACTGGTATGCCAGCAAACGCTCGATGCCGTTTTGCAGCAGCGGGCTGACCTTGCCGCACAGGAATTCGCAGCGGTTAAGGCCCTTGAGGCGCAGGGATTGCTGATCGAGCAGCTCCGCTTGCGCTTGGTAAGCTTGTTTGACTGCCCGGCAACCGAGATAGAGATTCGCACACAGCAAGCGGCTCTAGATGCGTGCCACGAACAATGGCAAGAAGCTGGGCAAATCAAGTCGGCGAGAAAGGCGGATGAGAAAACCTATAATCAATTAAGCGAAGGGATCACGTTTCAGCTAGAACAGTTGCAGCAACACGGTAGTTTTCCAGATCAACTGGGGGCTCTAACGGATCCGATTGCGACAACGTCATCGGATAACGCCGAGGAGTCCGGGCGTGCTGACGCGTTTGAGTCGTTACGAGTCCGCCTTAAAACGACGAATCTGCTTTCGGAGGCTGCGTTGCCCGAGCCGGTCTCAGCTGCTTTGGCGTTAGTCTCGCAGCGGCAGCAGCAGCTGACCGCGCAGAAGGATGCTGAGAAGCATCAAATACGTCAATTAACCGCGTTGATACGACGAGCTCAGTCTGCGACGGATGCAGGGCAATCCCGTGAAGCCTTTGGTATTCGACGAAGCATTGAGCAAAAGCAATCTGAGCTTAAAGCCCTGCCACTCAATGTGTCTAAGCAATTAGCGCAGTTGGATGCAGCATTACAAAAATTGCTGGATTGGAAAGACTATGCGGTCGAACCCAAGAAACAGCAATTGATTGAACAGATGCGAGCCTTGCTCGACAGCCCAGAAGGTCCAGAAGCCTTGGCGATAAAAATTAGTCGCTTGCAGGACGAGTGGAAGGGTTTGAGCAAAGGCGCTCAGGATCAAGCGCAATGGGAAATATTTCACCAATTGTCTCAGACGGCCTATCAGCCCTGTAAGGTGTTTTTTGAGCAACAGGCGAAGACTCGTCGTGAAAACTTGGATCGCCGAATAGCGATGGTCCAGCAATTACGGGACTATGTGTCATCTCAGGGTTGGGACACAGAAGCGGCCCCGCCTTTTGAGGCGCGAGCCGTTGAGGCCGTATTCGCGGCAGCGATTCGGGAGTGGCGAGGGTGTGCCCCGGTTGAGCGGAGTCAGAATCAGTCAGTGCAGAATGACTTTGATCGACTGTTGGATCTGATCCGTGGGCAGTTGAATGCGCATTACCAGAAAAATGCGGATATAAAGCGCGGTTTGATCGATCAAGTGCTCAAGCTTGCAGATCATGAGGATAATCGAAAAGCGATCGAGGCGGTGAAGCGCCTACAAGCGCTCTGGAAGGCGGCGGGGCCTGCTTTGCGCAAAGAAGAACAGAGCCTGTGGAAGGCTTTTCGAACAGGGTGTGATGCACTGTTTCAAAAGCGGCAGCAACAGGCTGATGCCTTTAAAGCTGACCTCGAGGTCAATAAAACAGCTGCCTTGGCATTGTTGGAGGACTTAAAGGGCTTTTTAGCCCTATCGGGTAAGGCCCTATTGGATGCGAGGACCGAAGTGATGGCCTGCCAGCAAGCTTTTCAGGGACTCGGTGCGCTACCGAAAGGGCAAGGGCCGCGCCTGGAACAAGATTTTAAGCAGTCAATTGAGCGGTTTTCTGGTTTAGTTGCGCAGCAATTGCAGGCGGCGAAAGAGCAAGTATGGCTGGATTTGATGACAGCTGCAGATCATATCCGGTTGAGTCAACTGCCGGAAAATGGGGATTCGTCCGCGAGTCTTGAGGAAGCTGCGAGGGCTTTTATTGCAGGTGTCGAGCAGTGGCCTAAAAATGGTCTTAAAGCTTTAGAACAAAAACTGGCGCGCGGCGCTGGGGATACGTCTCAAGTCGATAATGAGGTGGCACTGAAAAGCTTATGCATTCGGGCTGAGATTCTGTGCGATCGGTCCACGCCGGAGACGGACAAGGCGTTGCGGATGCAATTTCAAATGTCGCGACTGCAACAAGGCTTTGGACAAAACGTGTCAGATAAGCCGGTTGAGCTCGACGCAATGGTTTACGAGTGGTTAGCGGTTGGACCTGTGGCAACCACCGTCTATCAGCCTTTGGTGGACCGATTCCTAAAGTGTCGTTGATTGATGTTGTGCTGCCTGATTGTCGCTGCGTTATTGCTTTGTGACTTTGGTAAAATTCTTCAGTTCTGATCCAGTCGACTCACGGTCGGTCCCCCAACGTGCCCGGCATTTTTTGATAGCTGCCGGGCTAGGTGCGGCGCCAGATAATGCGTTTGCGCTGGGCTGTGGCAAGCGGTAATGGGCTGACCGCACGACGGCAACCCTTAATCGTTGGGTACTGCGGTATTTGATTCAGACTGAGCGAATGAAGGGCCGCTCACAAGGTTGCTCGCGACGCCCCACCGCTTGCTGCAGTCGTTGCAACGAGGGCGCGCTAGAGGTGTTTAGTCTGATTCGTCAGCCGCCTCATCAGATCCCTCATTATCCGGTGTGATCGCCTTCGCAGCAGCTCCTACGGCTTTAACGGGCAAGGTTATAACCGCCGCGGTCGTTTTGACGACAGCAGTCGCCAAGGTCGCCGTTACGCAGCCGGTGAGTGTTAGTGATAAACCGAAGACTAAAAGCAAATTTTTCATAGCATCAATTTCCTGTTGAGAAGTGAGTGTAACAGGGATCTTCGATTCAACGCGCGATATTGACGAATGAGTATTGACGGAAATCACTTAAGCGCATTGCAGATTATGACGCTAAAGCGTTGCTTGGCTGGCAGCTTTCTGAGCGCCAACTGCTTGCAAGGCGCGGTCGTGTGCCAGCCAAATAGGATGATGCCAAATCCCGTGCTGTGCCGCCGCGCGATCAAGGGTTGGGAATTTACCCACATCGGTCCAATGCGCGGCGGCATCGTGAAAATCTGATCCGGTTGAGAGGTATAACCCATGTTCGACAGCGAGCTGCATCAGATACTGGTTCATATCGGGTGCAATATTCGGATAGGACGCCTCAAGACCCTCGCCGCCAGCGGCGGCAAAGCATTCGACCAGCCGATGTAACTTCGTCTTGTTCATAGCATACCGGCCAGGGTGCGCGAGAACCGGGATGCCGCCAGCTGCTTTAATAGCGCGCGCAGCCTCGGTGTGGTCGCACCACTGCGCGGCAACAAACAACTTGCCGGATCGATTTAGATGGGTTTTGAACGCTTTCTGCCGGTTTTTGCAAACATTGTTGGCCACTAGGAAATCCGCAACATGGCTTCGGGTTAAGGCAATGGCGGGCATTGCCAGTAAGCCCGGCAGCAGCCCGGTGGTGCCGAGCGCGGTGAGCTTGGCATCGATTTGAGCGACGCGCTCGCGCCGCCGAAGCTGCTGCGTGCTGAGTAGCGTTTGGAGATGGGTATTGGTTGGGTCGACAAATAGACCGACGATGTGGATTTCAAAGGCCTCCCATAGGCAAGAGATCTCAACGCCATGGATCAAGGCTATATCTTGATAGCCCATGGTCTGCGGTAGCGTTTGACTGACGTCGTGATCCGTAATGGCTAGATGCGTAACAAGGTTCGCGCGGGCCCGTTCAATGACAAAGGCCGGAGTGTGTTGGCCGTCGGACAGATGGGTATGGCAGTGCAGATCAGCTTTCAAAGTAGAGCTCTTCTTGAGGCGACAAGCACTATACCAAAGTATCCTGGGTGTGGCGGCAAGCATTGAGGTTTCTTGCTGCGTGAATCCGGGGGCAGGTTGCTCTAGGTTGGAGGCAGGGCTCAGGTCAAAGACGTTGCCTGGTGTTTGCTGTCACGGCAGGCGGTGGGTTTTGAAAGTTGAATCAAGCGCTCCTGGATCCCTCAGCGCGCATCATGCAAGTGGTTTGAAGCTGAGGCAAAATTTTAGAGTTTCAGAACCCGCAATTGTGGGTCTTCAAGGGCATTTTGCCAGGCAACTTTGAACGGTTCATGTAACCGTCGCGCAGCGAGAATGTCATCAAGGCACGCCCAAGCGTGGTAATCAGAATGGTTCGGTCTAAAAAAAACGGTCCGGTCATCAATTAACAACACTTCCTCGACGGATGTCGCCTGTTCGGGGGCCGCGCGTTTGATTTGAATGCTCGAGGGAAGTCGTCGACTGAGTTCCAGCAAAAGATGGCCCCGTTTCACTAAAGACCGGCTG
>JABGWC010000178.1 GCA_018645765.1 Gammaproteobacteria bacterium
CTCACCACCCCGGTCGTCGTTGCAGCGAAAATTGCTCGATTGAGCAAACAATGCGGCGGCACTTCCCGGTGCTGCATTTGCTCGATCCAGCCAAGGTCTGCTCCTGTGAGCACCACCCAGCAGCTTAGACAGCGGCCAGCAAGCCTTTAGAACCCTTGCGAAGTCCTTCAGGGGCCTCTTCATTACCCAGCTGCTTTGAACTTGTCTACACCACCGATCGATCCAAGGCATCGTTCGGTAACCTAAGCAACGCGGCACACTTTGCTCATTTAAGAATCGAGATGGGATCTCAGCTCGGCATCCAGATAGCGCCGCACTTTCAAGTGAGCCGTATGCGACGCAGTAAACGCCTTATCGGATGGTTCCAAAAATCGGTTATCGCAACGGGCCCACACTCTTTTGAAGGAACCCCCAACACAATTGATAGGGTAATTTGCTGAAGCGATCAGGATCGCAGCCCTTCGGGACCGGTCACATTACTGCGGCGGCGCACTCACAGGCGTGCGTCGTGAACGATCTCCTCACGAGTACGGATGCGGCCGCAGGCCACGTTCGTTGTTGACAGCGGTAACGTTGCAGCCTCGATTGCCGCTCGAATATCACTGTACGGTTCCTATACGGACTAATAGTTCGCGATTGTCAGATCAAGGGCACGGGAACTTCGGTTGGCAAAGCGCCTATTCAACCATCGCCGTTTTAAGCACTGGGTTACGCTGCGGCCAATAGGGTCAACCCAACGCACGATGCCAAAGCTGCGAGTATCGCGTACGGAAATTGCGTCAGCGCATGGTTAATCACATCACACCCACTGCCTTCAGCGGCAAGCACCGTCGCGTCCGAATAAAAGCACGCGTGACTGCCAAAAGCACTCGCTGACAGCAAGGCGCCAATAGCCAACGGGATACTCACACCGACTGTCTCAGCCAACGGTAAAATAATAGGGACCGCGATCGCAAATACCCCCCAGCTCGACCCAGTTGCAAAAGAAACGAGCGCCATGGTTAAAAATGTCACCACAGGAAAGAGCAAAGGCGTCATCAAGGGTGCCACATGATCAATGACGAAATTAGGTAGCCCCAAGCGATCGTTCACCTCTTTGAACACAAAGGCCATCACCACAATGGTCAAGGCCGGCAACATCATTTTGAGACCAGCCAACACAGCGTCAAACATTTCACCCCAAGGCATCACACGCTGCGCACCAAACAACAGAATCGTTGCCGCCACCGCTACGATCACCCCAATCTGCACATCGAGGTCGTACCATAGGGTGACGCCAATCAAAGTCAGAAGCGGCAACAAGAAGTGATACAGTCTAATCGACGGCGAGGCCTCTAACGAATCAGCCTCTGTCGTTACCGCGTCGGGCTTTGTCTGTGAAGCAGCTCGCCGCTCTGCTTTTTTCATTGGTCCGAAAACAGGGACAACACCTAACGCCACCAGTGGCACTAACAGCACTGCAATGATGGGATACACCATGTAGGGAATGGCGCTGATATAGAGCGCCATCCCTTGACCTGATTCAGCAAACCCGGCGTCAACAAACAAGCTGGCGTAAAAAACGGCCCAAGTGGAGACTGGCATCAACACGCAAATTGGCGCAGCAGTAGAATCAACCACGTAGGCCAGCATCTCTCGAGAGACACGAAATCGGTCCGTCACTTTACGCATCGACGCGCCGACGGCGAGTGCATTCAGATAGTCATCGATGAACACCACAAGCCCCAACAGCCAGGTATAGAGCAATGCCGTCTTGCGACCTTCGGCTTTTGTGGCGAGCGCAGCACTAAATGCATCAACGGCACCTGCCCGCATGAGCAAAACGATCAAGCTGCCCATCAGACCACAAACGATGATCACCCAGGCAATGGTTTCGTCCATCATCACGGCCAGCAAGGTAGCAGAAAAATTCGACAGCGCCTCAGCCGGGTCGAGCAATACGAGTCCAATAATCGTACCCGCCAGCAGCGACGCGATCGGCCGCCGGCTGATTATTGCGATGACAACGGTTGCTAAGGCTGGCAATAGCACGGGCCAGTTATCTTCTATCAAAGCGAACTCCTTCATTATGCACGTTGGTTTTCAGGCCAGAGTAAGGTTGCTTGCGTGCAAGCGCCTCCCGCCGATTGCTAAAGCAGGTCCTTTGCACGCAGCGGCGACATCCGGTGCCGCTCGCATTAGGGCCACTATGGGTAAGATCGCGGCCGCTGCCTCAGCAATCAGCGCACGCATCCCTTATCATAAGGGCATCACCGTAAAAAATAATAGCGCCATAGGACCCAGCATGCATTTGCCGCCGCACGAGCCCCCTTTCCTTTATGGGACTAACCGTGATGATCGGGATCACAAACGCCTATAGATTCCGCGATTTTAGTCCGATCAAGGACATTAGCGTGGACCCTAGCGTTTTAAGCGCTACGGAATCAAAGCCCGGGCCTGGCAACAACATCACTACGTTGTTCAAAACCTGAGCGCGCTGACAAATCCTGACTTGTTCTCAACTTTTAATCGCACACCCAAGCGCACGAAAGCGACAAAGATGATTGATAACCGATCCAGTTTTGGCGGATGATTGCTTCGAGCGAACGCGATCACAACATTTTAATTGCACGAGGTCTGAATTGGCTAAATTTAGCATCAAAGCGCGGCTTAAAAGCATCAAGGACGCCCTGACGGGTATTGGCCACTTGATCCGTGGCGAGCACAATGCGTGGATTCACCTTGTTGCGACCATCTTGGTCATAAGCCTTGGCGCTTATTTTTCTGTCTCGCCTATGGAATGGATCGCGCTGGTATTGGCTATTAGTATCGTTTGGTTAGCAGAAGGTTTGAATACGGCGATCGAAGTGCTCGCCGATGCAGTGAGCACAGAACAGAACGCTTTGATTGCGCAAGCCAAGGATGTCGCTGCAGGCGCCGTCTTATTAACGGCCTTTGGGGCGGCGGTGATTGGCGCGCTTGTTTTCTATCCTTACTTTTAATCTTATTGGACTATATTGATCAGAGCACTCATGGCGGCGATACGCTATGTTTAAAGAGACTCGCATGAACTGAATTGCCCTAGCGGATACGCTTTTGTAGCATGGGCATTAAGGGAGGGGGTAACTGGCGTGTTACTGCGTCCATGAGCGTGGCTAGGCTAGGCCCTCGGCACTTCCCCCTTTTCAGCGGTGCGTCTTATCAGGCCGTGCGGTAACAAAGGCTGCACGGCTCTAACGGCGCAGCCTTTTTTGTTACTGTTTTATTTTAACCAACTTGGTCAAGAACGATAAAAAACAATGATTAAACTCTTACGCGGTTTCCTATATTTAATTTTAGCGTTGCTGATGGTCATTCTATTGATTGCAGGTATCGCTTGGGCCCTTACTTTTAAGCACGACATTAATGAAAGCCACGACACGCCTTACCTGCGAGACGATATAGTCGCCATTGACGAGCCCACGAGTAATCTATTATGGGAAGTCCTGTTAATGGGTGATGCCGGTGATTCAACGCTGGTCCCGTGGCATAAAACCTTAGCGATGGCAGCCGGTCTCGCAGCAGAAAGACCCGAACAAACTTCGGTGGTAATGCTGGGCGACAATATTTATTTTTTCGGTTATCCCAATTTGGAGGCAGGACAGACGGCATACGATCCAGAGCAGCTTGAAGTAATTGATCGCTTAAATGCTCAGCTTCAGATCTCAAAGCACAGTGGCGCTGAGTTGTTCTTAGTGCCGGGCAACCATGATTGGTACGCAGATCAAGTCGATACCCAGGCCCAACATGTGTTGGCTTACGCTAAGGCGCATGGTGCATCGGTGTCCTTCCAACCTTGGGTTAAAGCGGCTAGACCCTTGCCAGAAATCGCTCACCGTGCCGGCATCAGTATTATTTTTATGGACACGCAATGGCTAATCACTGCCGAGCAATTAGACTTCGATGCGGCCATGACGCATTTAAAACAATTAATTGCCGACACGATCCGGGCGTATCCAAACAACCTGATTCTGGCAACCGGCCACCATCCCATTCAAACCATGGGACCGCATGCACAGTTTTATACCGGTCGTGGTTATGCGTTTTTTATGGCCTTGGTCGGTTTGTTTTCCGAATCGGATCAGGATACTCACAACCCACCCTATCAGCGTCTAATTTCAGGGCTTAATGACGCGTTCACTGTTGAGGCCAAGCTCATCTATGCGGCGGGTCATGAGCACAGCCTACAAATTTTTGAAGGTTTATCGACAGCATCCAGACGCGCGAAGCCTGCTACAACAGCAGTGCAGGCAATAGGCCCTGACTATCAATTGGTCAGCGGGGCCGCGCATCAGAGTAAAGTGAGCGGTGTCGGGCATAACGACAACACCCTGTTTGCGGTTTCAACTGAAGGATTGATGAAACTCAGCGTCTATTCTGAAGGCGCGACTATCGAAGTGATTTCGTCTACTGGTGATTTATTGCACCGCCAGTGGCTAAAGTGAAAGACCGATACAACCCAAAAAAATGGCGCGCTGCTTAGAAAAGAGGTTTACCAAATAAACAACGACAACGCTCGGCGACGTATGACCCCGCGGGCAGATATGGCACTGCTCGCAATAATCAAAAATGATCGCCTGCCGGGTGCGTCCTTTGATATCGCAACGATCCAACGCCAATGCCCCAGACAACCCGTCCAGCTCGCCTTGATGCGATTGTCTTTTAAAGCGCAATTACGGTACCTTTTTAGCAACATTCACTCATAGGCGTCACGATGCCCCTTAATACGTTAACCAAGGATGCGAGCCCCGATCAAGTCCTAGCGGAGCTTGAGGAAAACGGCGCCGTCATTGTTCAAGATCTGCTCGGAACACGGGCTGTTGATATACTGACGTCCGAGGTCTTACCGTTTGTTGATAGAACGCCGATGGGACGCGATGATTTTACGGGCCGGGCGACTCAGCGCACAGGCGCATTGGCGGCTCGCTCTGCGGCCTGCAGAGATTTGATTGTCAACGAGCTCGCACTGACCACCGCAAACCGTTTTTTGCAGCCCTACACCCGTAAAATTATTTTGCACCTCACGCAAGTGATGCGAATTAATCCGGGTGGTGCGGCGCAAGCAATCCATCGGGATCGCTTGGCCTGGGGAAAATATCTACCCAAGGACATTGAGCCGCAGCTGAATACCATTTGGGCACTGACGGACTTTAGCGCCGAAAATGGTGCGACCCAATGCGTGCCGGGTAGTCATAAATGGTCATGGGCGCGGCAGCCCAAGCCAGAAGAGATCGTTCAGGCTGAAATGTCCAAGGGCTCGGTGTTTTTCTATACTGGCAGCGTACTCCACAGCGGCGGCGCAAATACTTCTGAAAAAATGCGTATGGGCATCAATTTAACGTACTGCCTAGGCTGGTTACGTCAAGAAGAGAACCAATACCTATCTTGCCCGCCGAGCATCGCTAAGGATTTCGATCCAGTGCTTCAGGATTTGCTGGGCTATACACAGGGCGAATATGCGCTAGGTTATTACAGTGACCCTTTTGACGAAACCGAAGGGCTAGAAATGTTACCACCTGAGCGCGTATTGGATCGCGCCGCTCAGAAAATCGAACTCAGTATCGACTAGCGCGGTCAACTGTGCGGCCTGAGCCGTGTCACGCGTTCACCGCATGCTCGGCGCATGGGCGCGAATCCTAGCAAGGGGTCATGACGGCGCGCCTCACACCCCGAATCACGGCCTGAACACCGGGTAAGCCGACAACAGCACGCTCGCCGAGTCTTGCTACAGCGAATCTATTTGGGTTTGCGCGCGATCACTTTGATCTCGGCACGCGCACCAGGAATAACCAGTTCGGTTATGCCGATCCAAGTCGATGCTGGATAAGGCTCTTTGATGAATTCATCTTTCACCTTGGCCATAGCCGCTGTATTTTTCTGCAGCGCC
>JABGWC010000208.1 GCA_018645765.1 Gammaproteobacteria bacterium
ATCATGCAGCATTCGAGTAAATGTAGGGGGTCTGCAATCATGCGAGAGTTCACAACATCTGAAATGGTGGTCTCCCGGATCCCCAGAAATTCTAGGTCCTCCATCGCACGAACCGCTTCGGGATTGCGCATGGCATGCATTCGCGTGGCCACTGAAATCTCTGCCAACTGCTCGCTAGTGGTGCCGTACTGGTGCATATGACGGTGGGCAACCATTGCGTAGTTCGCAATCAAGGTCATCCCCGCATAAGCATCCATGTTTTCTGCCGGATGCATGGACGCGCCCCCTCGGCCGCCCACGCCGATCGCCCGAGCATTGCTGTGCGCGGTTGAGCCATAGGTTAAAAGTGCCACCTTGGCTTTGCCTGCGCGAATATCGCGTCGTGCATGGGCTGCGTGAAACTCGTAGCTGCTGCCGCCCACGTTGGTCGTATCAATTACATTCGGCGACAGACCAAAATACTCTGCCATGGTGAGTCCGGCCATACCACCTGCTTCTCCGGCGTCATAGATGGCGTCCACATCTGACCAATTCAAGCCTGCGTCTTTTAAGGCCCGGCTTGCAGACTCGGCTTTAATTTGTAAAGGGCTGACTTCGCCTTCTACGTCCCGGCTTGGGTACTCATGTATACCGACAATCGCGGCGTCTCGATCTTGACTCATTGTGTATCCTTATTGACCAATCTATTGCTTACAAGCTGCGGCTAGGCCTTTGGCCCAACGCCATCGCCGCAATGCGGCCATGGCGCTTTTCACCCAAACCTTAATGCACTCACCTGCGCCCTGGCAACGCTGCGGGCATGACCCGTTCAGCGCAGATCCCTTTCTGATTACGCTCACCCGCGGGTTCCTCTTTATATCACAACCGGGCTATGGCAGATTAGCCGTTTACTTTCAAAGAGAACCTCATGCCGATCATCTGTTTAACCGGCGGTATCGCTGCTGGCAAGTCAACCGCCGCCCGTTACTTTGCGACACGCGGCGCTAAGATTATTGATGCTGATCAATTAGGTCATGCAACCTACGAAGCGGGCACTGCCGCAAATGACCGTCTTGTTGAAACCTTCGGGACCGCCGTTCGCGCTGAGGATGGCGGCATTGACCGCAAAGTCCTGGGCGGTATGGTCTTTGGCAAGCCCGAAGCTTTGCAGCAGCTGACCGACATTGTTTGGCCGGAGATTCGTTTATTGGCGGCGGCTCAAACGCAAAGCCTTCTTAAAGACGATCCAAATGCGATCGTTATCCTCGAGGCCGCCGTCTTGTTCGAGGCAGGCTGGGAGGATATGGGGGATGCCACCTGGGTCGTGATGGCCGAGCCGGAAGTTGCCATTATGCGCGCCATGGCGCGCGACGGCTTAACGCGTGAGGCCATTGAAAAGCGGCTCAGCAGCCAGTTAAGCAATACCGACCGGGCCGCTCGGGCAGACCTTGTGATCGAGAACAATACCCTAGAGGCTGATTTCCTTGCGGCTTTGGATGCCGCGTGGTTAGGGATCGCGCCAGTAAAAGATTAAGCTAATGCCCTACTACCTCAACCGAGTAAGACCCCATGAACACCCCTGACTTCTTGGTTGTTTTTAGCGGCGCAACCCTCGACGGCTTTGAGCAGCAGTCGGTTCAAACGCAGGTTGAAGCCGCCTTGCGCCTCACTGAGGACCAATCTGGAAAATTATTTTCCGGCAAACCCGTGGTCATCAAACGTACTCAGGATAAAACTGACGCCCTGACGCTTGCGCAACAGCTCAAAAAACTCGGCGCTGATGTCAGCGTTCGAGTCGCGCCCAAACCGGATGCTGCACAACTGTTAGTGCAGCCACCTGCCCCCCCCGCTGCCGACCCAGCCCGGGCACCACACGCGCCAAACATAACCGCACGTGAGCCAATTCACGCTGACTCGAGCCCGGACAATAACGGTTTAAGTCTTGCTGAGAACGACGGTTTTATTGTGCCACCAGCGGCCCCCGCCCCGCCCCTGAACCTAGACTTATCAGGACTATCGGCTTTGGCCGAATTTAATGAGCCCCTGCAAGCGCCAAAGGCGCAGGCAGCCCCCGAGCTAGATCTTTCGAGCATGAGCGTGAAAGACAACGATGGCAGTCCACTGGTCGAGCCAGCGCCCGATGTAGCGCCAAGCGTTACCCCTCCTAACTTTGACCTCGATGCGCCAGGCGCGCTGCTCGAAACGATCGGACTGCCAGAACCGGTTGCTATGCCAGATCTATCTGCGCTGTCGGTAAGGGTCTCGGAGGGTCATTTACTAGAAAGCCATGAGCGCCAAGACGCAGCACCTGTGATTGTCGACACATCACGACTGACGGTCTCGGAAAACAACTGAGCCGCGTCGGACTTGTCGTTATTGCTGTGGAATAGAACGCTCGAGCCTCGCTTTTTACCCCATTAGATTTTGCCGGCAAGCTCTGGCTCGCCGACCTGCGTTGATTTTAAGCGGCAATTAGATTCAAGCCTGATCTTACAACCATCAACAACAACACCATCATCGACGCAATAAAAACAACGGCTCGCGCCGAGACGTTATTGCTCGTGAGCTGAATGAACGAGTGAAGAGTCCGCAGCGCGACGTATCCCCAAGCCAATTGCACTTGCAGTTCATCGCTTGATTGAGACAGATACAGATACACCGCAAGGGCATAAAACAAGACGGGCTGTTCAAACAAATGATTATAGTTGTCCGTTATAAACCGCATCCGTTTCGCGAGCCGTGGTCTTAATTCGTCAGAATGCATTGCCCCTTGCAGGCGCCCGAAGTGTCGAATAATCGACGGCACTCTGGAGGCGAGTAGCAAACAACAAACCACCGCGGTGAGTGCGATCATGGCGAACATTGGGTGAAGTATGGTCATGTGGTTATTCCAAGTTTAGAGCCGCTGTCACTCGCCCATGGTACCGTCAGACTGCGGGTCAGCTCCAGCACTTGGGAATATCTGATTAACGATACCGAGCAATCTTGTTGTAGTGCCGGTTATCAAAAGCGGCAGGGCAAAGGCATCAGCCAGTTTCGGCCTTGTAGTTTTGTTGTGAGTCGGCGGTTAAAAGCCGTCGCGCACGCGCCCTTTTTGATCGGTGTGGGAAGGCGGCTTCAGCGCCTTCAATTTTGTCTACGCCCATTGTTAAGTTTCGAAAAACTCCTAAACCTTTCAAAGCCAGCAAACAGCTTTAACGGCCGATTTTGGTGGGCCCACCAAGAGACTGATGCTGCTTTAGGGAGCCATCCCTACCTGAAAGTCTATATTTGTAGAGTTTAAGGGCTCTCAGTTCACTGTCAAAGGCAGTAGAACGTCTACCGTTTCGTCTACCGTGGACTTTTTAAAGCTTCCACCCGCTGCGTCAGCTGCTCACAGTGCGTGTGGTTAGAGGTCGAGAGGATTTAAAAGCTTGAAGGAGGTGGGCAGGAGGCCATGCCTCACATATCGACAGGAGGCCCTATCTAGCTGCTTCTCTTGCAAAAAGCAGCAGGAGAATTATGGAGACTAACCACGTCAGCACATACATATAAAAACCTAATCCCGGTTCAGGCAGCAAGCGAAGCAGCCGGACCGCTCCTGAAGCCATAAAGTAAGCGCATAGCGCCGAAATACTGACGAGCAACGAGACAACCTCCTGCCGCAACAAAAGCTGATAATAAAATCCTGCTACCAAAAGAAGGCCTATGAAAATGCGAACCTTATGAACCTGAAGGTCAGCTGGGTGACTGGTGTTGCTAATATTAGCGAGGGAAAGAGGAGCTCCGGCGAAAGTTAAAACAAAAACCAAGAATACAAGTAACGTAATTACAGCAAGATAAACCTTGAATGCCGAAGTCTTGTCTCGCAGAGCCTCTGGAAGACTGGATAACTGAAGGTAACCGGATGCACCTCCTAACAGAATTTTTTTCTCCTCAGCAGTTATTACCTCTTCAAAAGGGTCTTTTTTATCATTCATAAGTTCATTTCTCTACGACGGGCTTCAATCACCATGTAGACAATCGTGATCAGGTAAATTGGCCTTAAAAATTGAAGCACCTTCCCTGAAAGCAATTCAGGCATATAAAAGGCGTTTTCTAACACCATGAAGTCTTCCAAGAATGCCACCCAAGAAATCAGAGCAATCGCCCCTAAGACCACCCCAATCTTTTGGCCAGTTAATCTAAAACATAAGTAAACAAATAAAAGAATGCTGGTAAAGACAGCTCTAAAAGAAGCCATCTCTAGCACGAGATAGCCTGAATCAGACAATGGGGGCTGAGAGTCGCCGAGCATTGCAAGTAGCACCATATGAAAAACGACCATAAACGCGAAAAGCCCGATCAATATTTCGCATACGAAAAAGGAGTCGTATTTATAGTGAAACATAGAAGTCCAAAATTTTATTATGATTTTTAAATTTGGCCAACGTGATACGATTTTTAAAAGGTTTTAGATGAGAAGAATCTCCTTTCTTTTTAATTGGTCAGATCTTGGCACAATTCGTGACGCAAAGGGTAGCTACTTTACCGCTCTAAGATTGCGGCTAAAGTCACTGATTCCTAGGGCCTTTAGCCAAAACCGATTACTTGTTAGATTCCAGAGCCTTCGGGTATTTTTCAAGCTTTTAAAAGCCTTCCAAGAAGGCCATGTTTTTGGCGGGGTTCAGCAGACCCACTATGGTGTCAGGAATCTATAGGATACTTATAGGATGTTGACACCTTAGGTGTAAGAAGGGTTTTTCAGTGTCTTCAATTTCGTCTACTCCAATTAACCAGTTTCGGAAAATTCCTAGACTTTTCAAAGCAGTAAACAGCTGTAACAGCAGAATTTGGTAGGCCCACCAGGAATCGAACCTGGAACTAATCCTTAGGAGGGACTGGTTATATCCATTTAACTATAGGCCCGGAAACCGCTTGCGTTCGCACTATATCAGAAACCCTATGTGCCAGCAGCATCGTTCCAGCTGGCAGAGGCTTAAACGCGATTGCATCAACACCCGATTCAGGCTTTACTGCCGCCATTGCGCCATTGCGCCGTTGGCCACATCACGTGGGGCATTTATACCAGAGCCCGGCTCATCAACACGGACCAACACCCTAACTTTATATCCAAAGGATACGGCTCTGAAACCAGCGCGTTATTACGGTTACCCCCTGCTCGCAGCCGCCTTTGTGGCGCAGTTCGTGTCACTCGGAATCTATAGCTACGTATTGGGCTCATTTATGGGGCCCATGACCGAAGACCTGGCCTGGAGTCGCGCTGATTTTACGTTAACGCGCACGATTGGCCAAATCATCATGGCCTTCGTCGGGTTCGTTGTGGGCGCCCGGGTCGATGCCGTGGGTGCCCGGCCAATTATGGCGATGGGCGCGGTCATTTTGTCCGCCTCGCTCTATTTTCACAGCGAAGTGGACTCTTTGCTGGCGTGGTGGCTGCTCAACGGGGTTGCCCTCACTTGCGGCTGCGCCATGGTGGGTAATCTCGTGGTGAACGTCACCTTGTCGAAGTGGTTTGTCCTGCACCGCGGCAAGGCCATCGCCATTGCGGCCATGGGCGTGTCCATGGGCGGCATCGTCATCACGCCGTTTATCACCTGGCTGATTGATACTGTTGGCTGGCGAGAGGCCTGGATTTGGCTGGCAGGGATCGCCTTTATCATCATAATCCCGGTGACTGCGATGATGCGTAGGCGGCCAGAGGATTATGGCCTGCGCCCTGATGGGTTGACCGAGGCGGACTATCTTAGCGATCGGGGAGACAAAGCCCGCGCCGAGGAAGCCAATGCTTTCACTCGAGGTGAAGCGCTGCGGTCCTTTAGTTTTTATGCGCTGGTGATTGCCTTTGGTTTCTTTTCGATCAACATTGTGGTGCTCTTATTGCACACGGTGCCGTACCTCACGGACCAAGGTTTTAGCCGAACCGAGGCGGCGATGGCGATGGTCATAGCCTCGATTCCCGCCATGCTGTCCAAGCCAGTGTGGGGCACCCTGATTGATAAAATGCCGGTTAAGCCCTTAGCCGCAATCTCAGCTGGACTATGTGGCGTTGCCTTATTACTCATAGTAGCGGCGGTTGAAGCGAATGCGTTGTTCTGGACTTATGGCGCGTTTGTACTCTTGGGGCTCGGCTGGGGCGGTATGATCCCCATGCAAGAAGTGATCTGGGCCAGTTTTTTCGGACGCGCCCACATCGGCGCCATTCGCGGCGCAGGGCTGCCCTTTGCCCTCACGCTCAGCGCTTTAGCCCCCTGGCTTGTGGGTTATCACTATGACCTGTATGGCAACTACGTGCTGGCCTTCATCGTTGTTGCGGGCCTGAATATGTTATCCGGCGTTTTGATTTACCTGGTGCGCCCGCCCAACCTCGATCAAAAACGACCTACTGCAAAGGCTGGGATTAACGCGCCCGACTGAACGCAGGACGCGCTCACTGGCGCGACCCGTTCAGCTCACCGTCAGGGTTCTGGTTTATGCAGGGATCCAGAAAGCAACTCTGCGAGACATCGTGGCGGCGCAGTCGGATTGATTTACTCAAGATCCCTGGGCAATACAGCGCCCAGGTGTTGTGCGCCGCGCCTGATAACAGAACCTATCGCGCTGACCGGATCGGCGCCTCCCCCTGCCAACCCGCCGCCGCGGTGCGCACGAGATCATAAAACCCAAGAAGTTGCGGGCTGGCCTCGTAGATTTCGATAAAGTGCCCCAGCGTGTCCAGGGCGTCCAAGAACGCAAACTCAACGCCAGAGTGGGTCACCGCTCGGGTGACGCGCGGCATACCGTTGTTTTCGAAGTGTTGGTAGGAGCCTTGTAGATCCGCGGTCATGACCGCCATGTGATGCAAACCGCGCTCATGGGCTTGATACAGATCCCGAAAGGGTGAGGGCCCGTGGGAGTCCTGCTGCACAAACTCAACCATAACCGCACCCCATTGCCCATACGCCGAGCTGTGCACGAAGGGACACGGTACGCCGCGATGCTCGCCCTCAGCGAGCGCAATATTCCGCGACACAAAAAAGGGTCCTGCACCCGTTTGCTTGATCATCGCAATCGCTGCCGCTTCAATATCCGGCAC
>JABGWC010000024.1 GCA_018645765.1 Gammaproteobacteria bacterium
GTTTTGACCAGCAAGGTCTTTGTGAAAGAGGCTGACAATCTGAATAAATTCGGCCGCTTGACCGATCGCATGCACGCAGCCTCTATTAGGAATGCGGTGCAAGCGGCAATCTATTTACCCATTGTGTTAACCCTCTCAGCCCTGGCGACCGGTATTGCCCTCGTGGTTGGGGGAATCGAGTCGGCTTGGGGCCTGATCTCTACCGGGACCTTGATCGCTTTCTTAACCTATACTCGGCATTTTTTTGAGCCGATAGAGCAACTCGCCCATTGGTTTGCCGAAATGCAAATGGCCCAAGCGTCCGCTGAACGAGTTATCAGTTTGATCCAAGCTGAACCCGATATACAAGACAGCCAAGCGGTGCTCGACAGACTGGCGCAACCCACGACCAGCGGCGCCGAGCCCGATGCGTTTAACGGGCCGATCGAGCGCATTACCTTTGAGGGGGTCGGCTTTCGGTACAATACGGGCAAACCCGTGTTGCACAATATCGATCTAGCAATTCAGCGCGGACAAAGTGTCGCCGTGGTGGGCGCAACAGGCGGCGGCAAGACTACCTTGATCAGCCTACTGGCCCGGTTCTATGAACCCACCGCCGGCCGGATTTTAATCAATGGCGTGGACTATCGCGATTGGAGTCTGCAGGCATTGCAATCGAGTCTGGGCGTGGTGCTGCAGTCCTCGCACTTATTTGCCGGCACGATTGCCGACAACATTCGCTATGGAGATTTGTCAGCAGGCCAAGATCAGATTCTAGTCGCAGCAAAACAGGCCGGCGCCCATGATGTCATCATCGCGATGCCGCTCGGCTATGAAACGGTGATTGGTGAGGGTGGGTCCAGCCTATCCGCTGGCCAAAAACAACTCATCTCCTTTGCCCGGGCCCTGCTCGCTGATCCACAGATCCTCATTATGGATGAGGCGACCTCATCGGTTGACACGCTAACCGAGGCTCGGATCGAGCAAGGTCTGCGCGCGCTACTCAAGGACAGAATTAGCGTCGTTATCGCCCACAGATTATCCACCATTCGTCATGCCAGCCAAATTGTGGTCATCGATGATGGCCGAATCATTGAACAAGGCAATCATGATGAGCTCATCCTGCATCGAGGCCGTTACTATCACCTCTTTCAGCAACAAAGTTTGAGCAACCTTTGGCAACAAGCCGAACCAATTGACGCGGGGCAACGCAATGGCATTTGATTGGGCACTGCCCTACCCAGCAAACCGGCAACCTGTTTTTGCCCGCAACATGGTCGCCACATCGCAGCCTCTCGCCACCGCTGCGGGTCTTGCCGCACTAAAATCAGGCGGGAATGCAGTGGACGCCGCCCTTGCAGCTGCAATCACCCTAACGGTCGTTGAGCCCAATAATAATGGTATTGGCAGTGATGCCTTTGCACTCATCTATGATGGCAACGACCTGCACGGCATCAATGGCTCAGGCCGCACGCCAAGCGCCTTAAATCGCGACGACTACCTCGGCCAGAAACGAATGCCGGGCCTAGGCTGGCACAGCGTAACGGTGCCAGGGGCCGTTAATGTCTGGTCGACCCTCTCCAAACGGTTTGGCCGATTACCCTTCAAAGCGCTCTTCGAGTCAGCGATTGATTACGCTGAAAACGGGTATTTAGTGGGTCCCAAAAGCGCCTTCTACTGGCAGCACGCCCAGCGCACTTACCGAGATTTTCCGGAATTTCAGGCGACCTTTTTTCCAGGTGGCAGGGTTCCGAACATCAGCTCGATGGTTAATTTGCCAAAGCATGCCGAGACCCTCAAGGCAATCCGCGATAGCTTTGGTGAGGCCTTTTATCACGGAGAATTGGCAGAGCGCCTGGTTCTTGATGCCAACCAGGCAGGATATCCTTTAGCGAAAGCAGACTTAGCTGAGCATCAAGCCGAATGGGTCGCCCCAATTTCAACCGCCTTTTCTGGCGCGCGGCTGTTTGAAATACCTCCGAACGGGCAAGGCCTCATGGCTTTGATCGCGCTCGGGGTACTAGAACATTGGGATATGGCCCAATTCGAGCTGGACAGCCCGGACAGCATCCACCTGCAGGTTGAAGCGATACGCTACGCCTGGCAACAAGTTGCGCAGCACCTTGCGGATCCAACGACAATGACCGAGCGCGTTTCATCGCTTATGGACCCAGAAACCCTGCGGCAGGCCGCGCAAGCAATCCGGCTCGACCATGTCCAAGGCCCACCGGCAGCGCTGGGCGCCAGCCCTGATACGGTCTATCTGACAACCGCCGATGCGTCTGGCATGATGGTGTCCTTCATTCAATCCAACTTCCGCGGTTTTGGCTCCGGGATCGTTGTGCCCGGCACCGGCATCAGCCTTCAAAACCGAGGCTCCGGGTTTAATACTCAAGCTGGTCATCCTAACTGTGTCGGACCCAGCAAAAGACCGTTTCACACCATCATTCCCGGATTTGCTTTTTTGAATGACCAACCCTATCTGAGCTTTGGCGTCATGGGTGGGCATATGCAAGCACAGGGTCATGTCCAGATGATGGTCCGTATGATCATTCATAGCCAAAACCCACAGGCTGCATCCGATGCGCCGCGTTGGCACCTCACAGAGTCCGGCGACCTCGCCTTAGAATCAGGTTTTTCAGATACCACCATTGCATCATTAAAGGCTCGGGGGCACGCACTCAAACTCAACGAACCTGAACATCTCTTTGGCGGCGCCCAACTGATAGCGCGTCTTGAGGACGGCTATTGCGGCGGCAGTGATCATCGCAAGGAAGGACTAGCGGCTGGCTTTTAAGCCAAGCCCATCGTCGGTCTCAACCCGCGTAAAGCGGGCGAGCCTGGTTGTTTTATTGCGGCTCTTGCAAAGGGTCCGGCGCAAACCAGATTTTGATAGCCCGCTATTCGCTCATCCAAGCAAGACTCAGCCATGGGACGTAGGTTATTAAGGCCAGCGCGACCATGAGCACCGCCATGAACGGCAGCGTCGCGCGATACAACTCCGCCACGGGCTTTTTAAACCGGTAACTGGCGATGAACAAGTTCATCCCTACCGGCGGCGTGAAGTAACCAATCTGCATATTCGCGAGGAAAATAATCCCCAAATGCACCGGGTGAATTCCGAACTGCATCGCGACCGGCACGATCAGAGGGATCATGATCACCAAGGCTGAAAAAATATCGAGTATCGCGCCCAGCAAGAGCAAAATAATATTGAGCAGTAACAAAAAGGTCAGCGGACTGGAGACCACCTGCTGAATCTGCTCGAACAACCATTGGGGGACTTCTGAGTCGACTAGAAAATTCGTGAACGCAAGGGACACGGCCAGAATCAACAAAATCCCCCCCACCATGACCATCGCTTCGCGGGTAATGCGCACCAAAGTCGAAAGGGTTATCTCCCGATGGATACCCACCTCGACGATCAATACATACAAAGCCGTGATCGCGGCGGCCTCGGATACGGCGAAAAAACCGGAATAAATCCCGCCCAACACCACCACCGGCATCGGCAACTCCCAGCGCATCGACCACGCAGCCTTGCGAACCGAGGGTCTCGCCTCATCGACTGGGCGCGTAACCGCCGGTTGCGTGATAACGGTATACGCGGTCAACATAATAATCATCAAGGCCGCCGGCATAAGGCCCGCCAAAAACAGATCTTGGATGCTAAATTGGACGCCCAAATCCATTTGTTGCACCAACACCCCATATAAAATTAGCGGCAACGACGGCGCCAGCAGCAGCCCTAAGCTGCCAGAGGTTGTGACCAGCCCCAAACTAAAACGCTCGGTATAACCACCTTGTTGCAGGGCCGGATACAGCAAAGCCCCAATGGCGACGATGGTCACCCCTGAGGCTCCCGTAAAGGCCGTGAAAAAGGCGCACGTGACGAAAGCAACCAGGGCAAGACCTCCTGGCAACCAACCCAGCGTCGCCGCGGTCAGGCGAACCAAGCGTTGGGACATACCCGACTCGGCCAAAACGTAGCCTGAAAACGTGAATAACGGCAGCGCCAGCAGCATAGGGGTTTCAACAATGCGGTACATTTCAATACCGATGACGGTGAGCGGCACTTCGGAGATCAGGAAACCGAGCATCGCAGCAGCAAGGATCACAATGAACAAGGGCGAGCCCAGCAGCGCCAGTAGCATCAAACCCGCGGAACCCAGGAACCCCATTAGAGCGCGCCCTTGAAAATCACGCGGCGGGCTTTCTCTGCAAACCGAAGGGTCATGACCCCAAAGCCAAAAGGCAAGATCAGCTGGCACATCCAGATGGGTACGGGCCCGAACGCCATCAAGTTATCTTCCATCTCGAATTGCACTAAAGTGATACAGGCATAAGTCGCCGCACCACAAACCAAAACCGAAAACACCGCCACCGCACCGTCAAAATAGCGAATCAGCTTGCCCTGAATAAATCGTGCGAGCAGATCGATTCGAATATGTTCGCCCTCACGCGTTGCCACCATGGCGCCCAGCATAGCCAACCAAAGCACCTGCATGCGCAGATAACTTTCAAGCCAAATCAGACCAATATCAAAAAAATTCCGAAGCAGAATCTGCATCACAGCCAAGCCTAGGGTGCTCGCAAAGATCAGCATCAAGACGCCATCTTCAACCGCGGCATAACCTTTAATAAGCCGTGGCATAACAGCCTGATCCGTTAACGCCATAGCTACTGCGACTGAGCCCGGTAGGCTTCAAGCGATGCTTGGAACTGATCCAAAACGGGTTGGGAGACTTCCTCAGCGGCAACCATTGCGGCCAGCGCATCCACTGCGAGCGCATTCCAAGCGGCCAAATCCGCAGTGCTTGGTTGGACTGAGGTCACGCCCTGGGCCAAAATCGCCTCGAACGCTTTGACGTTGTCCTGCCGATTCACCCCATCGATTTCTTTCATCAGGGGATCGAGATGGCTTGCAATCACCGCTTGATCAGCGGCGCTCACTTTCTTCATTGCCCGGCCATCCACCGCCAAAACCGAGTAGATATACATCAGCGGCAAATCCATCATGTAATCAACGTGGTTGTGCCACTGCAGCGCAATCGCAACCAGCGGCGGCACAGCGACCGCATCCACCAAGCCCGTTTGCAGCGCCGCCAAGACGTCGGTGATATTCAACGGCACGGGACTCACTTTAAAAAGTTTTACCAGTTGTTCGCCCAACGGGTCGCCATCAGGGACCCAAACTTTTAAATTGGCCATATCCTCAGGCTTGGACACGGGCTTTTTGGACAACAAGTAGGCAAAGCCCGTTTCGATCAAGGGAAATACATGAACACCGCCCTGCTTGATGCCATCGATAATCCCATCATCCATTTCGGCTCGAACGTGCTGTACCTCGTTTGAATTTTTAAACTGTAGAGGCATGTTGTAGATCTGAAGATCGGTGTAAAACCGAATGAGCGCGCCGGCAGCTAGGGCGCCCCCTTGCAGCTGACCAATACGCATTTTTCTGAGCACGGTCGAGTCATCACCTTGCACCCCGCCAGGGTAAAGTTTGAACTTCACCCGACCTTCGGTTTCTTGATCAATCGCTTTCATTGCTGTGCGCAATTGCTTGATCCAGGCGAGTCCATCCGGGGCAACCGTTGCCATCTTCAACGTTTGCGCGGTTGTGCTTGAGGCCGCGCCGACTAGAGCAAGACACAAAACAAACCCGCGTGTCAGGCGATTAATTCGGGCTTTTAGATGTTTA
>JABGWC010000213.1 GCA_018645765.1 Gammaproteobacteria bacterium
GACCCTTATTGCGCAGTTTGAAGACTTAACCCTGGGCGACTTTGCGCCGAACCTCACGGTTCTTTTAGATGTTCCGATTGCGATTGGTCTAACACGGGCCGCACAAGTTGGCGCACCGGACCGCTTCGAATCAGAACAACACGCATTTTTTGAGCGGGCCAGAGCGATCTTTTTGAATCGCGCTCAGACCCAGAAGCGAACTCAAATTGTCGATGCCAGTCAGTCCCAAAGTACTGTGAAGCAGAGCGTACTGAGCCTTATTGAGCAGCACTGGCTCAGCGTGCAGAGCGATCACCCATGACGGGGCTTTTTTCCTGGCAAGTACCGCAGCTCGAACAACTTCGGCATCACTTCCTCAAGCAAGATTTAGCACATGCCCACTTAATTGACGATCCGGCTGGAGAGGGTGGTCAAGGGTTTGTGGCGGCGCTGGCCAGCACCATTTTATGTGAACGGACGCAATTGGGCGGCTGCTCAAGTTGCTCGTCTTGCCAACTCCAAAGCGCGGGCAGTCATTCGGACCTTTTATGGGTCATGCCAGAAGACTCCAAACAGATTAAAATTGAACAGATTCGGTCAGTGATTGAATGGAGTCATCAGACGCCACAACAAGGCCGCGCTAAAGTGCTTGTCCTAGATCCAGCTGACCGAATGAATGTCTATGCGACCAACTCGTTGCTCAAACTCTTGGAAGAACCCGCACCCAATACCTATCTATTTCTAATCTCAACGAGCCCGGCGCGCCTGCTCCCGACGATCCGAAGCCGGTGCCAGCGCTTAAACCTAGCCACCCCAACAAATGAAGAAGGTTTGCGGTGGTTACGTGAAACTAGGCCGGCTGCTGACCCTAACAGCCTTGAAGACGTTTACGCGATCACAGGACACAAACCCATCAGCGCGCAAGCGTTGTTTGATAGCGAACAGATGACGCCACGACTAGCGATGGTTAGCGCCCTCAACGAATGGATAAAGGGTTACTGCGGGCCAATCGAGACAGCAAAAAAGCTTGCTGCGAAAGAAACCCCAAGCCTACCGTATGAGCTACTGTATCGAGCGGCCGCCATCGCTCAACGCCAACGGTTTCTGCCGCAGGCTACGAATCAAGGTGTTTTCCAAGCGCTCATCGATGAACTTGCCGGCAATTGGTCAGCCAAAGCGCTGTCGCGGTTAGCGGACGCGTGCGGTAAGGCCCTGTCTCAGTCTAGCGCGAGCAACAACCTGAATGCCGAGTTATCCTTAGAACATTTTCTAATGACACAGAGAGAACCGGTTTAGAAACCGCCTTGTGGAAACGGACCCTTTAAGGCAAACTTTTTTAACCTGCTTAGGTCGAGGCCGATTTTGAAAACATTGCAGCGCCGCAAGGCGAACAAAAACATATTACCCTATATCGTAAAAGACCTGCGGCAGCTACAGCACAGCTATATGCCATTTATTCAGAACGGCGGACTGTTCATCGAGTCGGGCCAAGATTATAAGATGGGTGAAGAATTTTTCTTGTTGTTAACCTTGCTCGATGAGACAGAGCAAATTCCCTTAGCCGTGAAAGTCGTTTGGCTGGCAAGCAAGGACGTTAAGGCACCCCACAAGCCCGGGATTGGCGTGCAATTTCTGGATATCGAAAGTCCTTGCAAGAACAAGATCGAGACCTACCTTACGGGCCTTTTATCGTCACCGACCGCGACGGCAACGCTGTAAGGCTGCGCGTAAAATTCTTAGTAAACCCACGCATTAAAGACGCTTGCATCGCGTTCTGATGCTAAACTAGGAGGCGGTAATGTGCGTGTTTATTGCCAGTATTTAACCCCGATTTTCATTAGAGGCCGTCAATGACCTATTGTGTCGCGATTCGAACAGATGCCGGTTTATGTTTTGTCAGTGATTCAAGAACCAATGCTGGCGTTGATAATGTTTCGACCTATTCCAAAATGTTTTGTTATGAGGCACCCGGGCAAAGACAGTTGGTTGTGCTGTCTTCAGGCAACTTAGCAACAACCCAAGGGGTCATCACTCAAATTAAAAAGGATGCAAAGCGGGGCGCTGCACGCAGTTTCGCGAATCTTGAAACGCTCGAGGACATTGCAGATTACCTAGGAGAGTGCTCGGCGGAGCACCAAGAGAAGCACACAGGGGGCGGCAAAGCCTTTGAGGCAAGCTTCATTGTTGGCGGACAAATCCAGGGCCAAAAGCCGGGCGCTTATTTAATCTATCCGCAAGGCAATCACATCACGACCTCACGGGATACGCCATACCTCCAAATCGGTGAGAGTAAGTATGGCAAACCGATTCTGGACCGCATCATCTCCAGTGAGATCAGTCTAGAGACAGCCGCCTTGTGTGGGTTGGTTTCCATGGATTCAACCATGCGCAGTAACTTAACCGTTGGCCCGCCCATTGAGGTCCTTATGTATGAGGCCGATAGCCTGACCAACGAGCGGCGGTACCGTTTCGAAGAGTCGAGTGAATACTTAAGAAAACTGAACGCATCCTGGGATGATCGCCTCAAAGAGGCCTTTAACAATATGCCCCCGATTGCTTGGAGTCAGGCCTGGGATCAGGCTCCGGCCTCCGAGCGTTCAAGCCGCTAAGAGAGGAACCAAGTCTGCGAGAGCTTATTATGGGTTGTCGAGATATCCGCCTGGGCCTGGTCGATAAAGTCATGAAGACTTTGAGTTTGTAACAGTTCCGCTGTGACTGCTCGAGCGATCGCGCGCTTTGCGCGGTTGACAGCCTTCAACGCCGGCTGATGCCGAGGCAAATGCTTAAAACTACTGGCCACCTCGGCGAGACAATGATTCACACTTCTCGGGAATGCCGGATCTTTCAGCAAAAACGCAACCACCTCGGGGCCATTGATCCGATCCTGGACCTGTTGCCGATACATTTGATAGGCATTGAGCGACTGCAAGACGCCCATCCACAAAATATTATCCTGCTCATCAAACTCGGCTTGTCTCCCCATCAAATTCAGGCACGCCACGTCGATCACACGAGTCGTCATGTCGGCGCGCTCGACATTGCGGCCAAGGGTTATAAAATAGTAGGGCTCTTTACGACTCATGCTGCCGCTTAAATACCCTGTCAACTCTAGACATAAATCGATGATTTGCGATAAGAATTCATGCCGGCCACTGCGGTTAATCCGGCCCGACAAATCCGGTTTTAGCAGGTAATGCAGCTCATTCATCTTCTCCCATGCTTCGTTCGGCATCAGATCTCGAGTTGTTCTTGAATTTTCACGAGCAGACCCGGCGCACGCCCTAAGCGAGCAGGCCGGATCATCAAACATAAATTTCACAACATTGCGTTCAGTGGCCGTGCTAAAGCGCTGCTTAAATTGCGCATCAAAGCCGGTGATGTTCACTAAAGATTCCCAAACAAATCCAACCTTCGGCAGATCCAATACCAAATTAGAATAGACTGAGATGAGTCTTGCCGTGTTTTCTGTTCGTTCTAGGTAACGGCCAAACCAGTACAATCGTTCTGCAACGCGCGACAGCATGCTCAGTCCTTATCCTTTTTGGCATCCATAACAACCCAGGTATCTTTACTACCGCCACCCTGAGACGAGTTCACAACAAGAGAGCCTTTGACCAAGGCAACTCGGGTTAAACCACCTGCCGTGACATAACTGTCTTTGGCTTGAAGAATGAACGGTCGCAGGTCAACGTGACGGGCCTCAAGATTATCGCCAATCAGCGTGGGTACGGTCGATAAGCTGATAATCGGTTGGGCCATATAATTGCGTGGGTTGGCTTCGATTTTTCGTTTAATTTCCCGAGTCGACCGTTTGGTCTCGCGCGGCCCGATGTACATGCCATAGCCGCCGGATTCATTCGCGGGTTTCACGACCAGGTCAGGTAAATTGTTTAAGACGAAAGCACGTTCCTCAGGATTCGAGCACAGGTAACTGGGGACATTGGGCAGAAGTGGTGGTTCATTGAGATAATAACGAATCATTTCGGGAACGTAGGTGTAAACGACTTTATCATCTGCAACCCCCACGCCCGGCGCATTGGCTAGCGCCACGTTGCCGGCTCGCCAAGCCCGCATCAGTCCTGGCACGCCGAGCATTGAATCTGCTCGAAAGGCCTCCGGGTCTAAATATTGATCGTCGATCCGGCGGTAGATGACATCAACCCGGCTTCGGCCCTGAACCGTTTTCATATAGACGCAGTCGTCCGAATCGACCATTAAATCGGGCCCTTCAACCAGCTCCACGCCCATCCGCTGGGCGAGAAACGCATGTTCGAAATAGGCCGAATTGAAGATGCCCGGCGTTAACAAAACAACTTCTGGTGATTTGATCTGTCGAGGAGACAAGCAGCACAGCATATCGAATAAGCGCGAAGGGTAATCGTCCATCGGTAAAACCTGATTGCGCTCAATCAGCTCCGGTAAAATACGCTTGCTGATGTTCCGATTTTCAAGCATGTAAGAAACCCCAGAGGGCACGCGCAAGTTGTCTTCTAATACATACATGCAACCATCTTTATCTCGAATCAAATCGGTCCCGCAGATGTGTGCCCAAACATCAAATTTGGGTCGCATGCCTTCACACTCAGGCCGGTAATCTTTAGACGACGACAGGATATCCGCAGGAATGATGCCGTCTTTTACAATTTGTTGTCCGTTATAAACATCCGTTATGAACAGGTTAAGCGCTCTTAGACGTTGTTTAAGACCGGTTTCAATTCGGCGCCATTCTTCGGCTTGGATCAACCGAGGGATGATATCGAAGGGCCATTGGCGATCGATATTGGCGCCTTCACTATAAACGGTGAAGCTAATGCCAAGGGTTTTAATCGCAAGATCCGCAGCATCCCGCTTTAGGGCAAGGGTGTGAGGATTCGCGCGCCGTAAAAAGTTTGATAGCGGCGCGAGCCCTGGCCGGGCACGGCCTGACGCCGTTAACAACTCATCATAAAGCGCAGGGTTGAGCGCATACTCTGACAGATTCATGCCGGCGCTGCCGGAGCCATCGGCAACGTAATTTCCAACAAACGATAGTCCGTCGTGTGCATGCCAAGACGATGATATGTGCGAAGGGCGCGCTCGTTTTCGCGCTCAGCATAAAGTCTGATCCCGATCACCTCATCCGCCGCCATAGCAAGACGTTGGGTCTCTGCAAAGAGACCAGAGAAGGCGCCTTGCCCACGATGGTCCGGATCAACATAGACACTTTGGATCCACCAGAACAGTCCTGACCGCCAGTCGCTCCATTCAAACGTTACGCCCAAACAGCCCACCACACCGTCATCCCGGCACGCAACCAAATAAAACCCAAGCTCGGGGCTGGCCTGCATTCGGGTAACGCCGCGATGCAGCACCGCAGCGTCGAGATGTTTGTCTTCTGTTTCGAGCGCCATCGCAAGATTAAACCGAGCAATGGCATCAATATCGGCTGACGTC
>JABGWC010000189.1 GCA_018645765.1 Gammaproteobacteria bacterium
CAAGAACAGGAACTGTTCGAGCTGCTCGGGGCCGATCGCCAGGACATACCGCTCCTGCGCCTCGTTACACCAGAGCTCTAGCGGCGACAGCTTCGACTCAGCACTCGGAATCGCGCGCAAATCGAACGCGCCGCCACACCCGCCATCTTTAACCAGCTCGGGCAGAGCGTTCGATAAACCACCCGCACCCACATCATGAATAAATCGAATCGGATTGTTAGGCCCGAGCTGCCAGCAGCGGTCAATTACTTCCTGACACCGGTGCTCGATTTCAGGATTCCCCCGCTGAACACTCGCAAAATCCAGATCCGCATCACCCGTGCCCGTTGCAATCGACGAGGCCGCGCCACCACCCAAGCCAATCAACATCGCTGGGCCACCCAAAACCACCAATGCGTCTCCCGGCACAATGGCGCCCTTATCGACATGATCCGGTCGAATATTACCCATTCCACCCGCAATCATAATCGGCTTATGGTAACCCCAACGCTCGCCCGCCAAGGTCATTTCAAAGGATCGAAAATAGCCCGCCAGATTCGGGCGTCCAAACTCGTTATTAAACGCCGCACCCCCAATCGGGCCCTCCAGCATAATCGACAAGGGCGACGCGATTCGGGCAGGCAGGCCAAAGTCTGTCTCCCAAGGTGCAGGGGCATTGGGAATTCTTAAATTAGAGACCGTAAAGCCAATCAAACCCGCCTTGGGTTTTGAACCGCGACCGACCGCCCCTTCGTCCCGAATTTCACCGCCCGCCCCGGTCGCAGCGCCTGGAAACGGCGCAATCGCTGTGGGGTGGTTATGGGTTTCAACCTTCATCAAAATCGGTGTTTGCTCAGTGCAATAACCAAACACGTCGGTTTCCGGGTCCGGATAAAATCGATCTGAAACGGACCCCTCAATCACCGAGGCATTGTCGCTGTAGGCGCTTAAGACACCCCGACCCGCGCTTTTATCATAGGTATTCTGGATCATATCCATCAGGCTGTGCGCGCGCGCCTCGCCCTCTAACGTCCAATCGGCTTTAAAGATTTTATGGCGGCAGTGTTCTGAATTTGCCTGGGCAAACATCATTAATTCAACGTCGGTTGGATTCCGAGCTAGGTTTTCAAAGGCGGCTTTCAGGTAGGCGATCTCATCCTCAGCCAGCGCCAACCCTAAGTCTACATTGGCGCGCTCAATGGCGCCGACACCAGTTTCCAAAAGGGCAATCGCCTTACCTGGCTGCGGTGGGATTCGCTCAAACAATTGCTGGGCCGCTGAACGCTCGGTTAAGACGGACTCGGTCATTGGGTCAAAGAGCAGTGCTGCGAGGGTTTCCTGATCTGCCCTTGAGACCGCAGCATCGCCTTCGACGGAGAAGGCATAACGGATCCCGCGCTCTAAGTGCTGGACCCCTATGAGCCCACAAATGTTTGCAATTTCAGTCGCTTTTGATCGCCAGGGCGACAAGGTTCCGAGCCGAGGCACCACAAACAACTCAAATTTGGTCAGGCGCGGGTTTGCCGCGTCACCGGCATTCAGCAGGGCCTTAAGTTGCGCCTGGATCTCATTCGTCAGATCGCCCGAGGTTTCCAAAAAATATTCATACTGGGTCTCCTTGAGGACGCAGGATAATCCGGCCGCTTGGATTTTGGTTTGGAGCTTTTCGGTTCGAAATGCGGAAAGCGCCTTCTGACCAGGGATGTAAAGCATGCTATCGCCACTTAGAATAAATGCTTATTATAGCCGCGCTTTGCCTGCGGTCACATGACTTGCTGCGTTGCCTGCCTCAAAAAAGGGATAAATCATGACCGAGACCCTCATCCTGCCTGAAACACAGGATCGGGCCACGCGCTATCACGCGCTTATCCCTCAAATACACGCCCTGCTGCAAGATGAAGACGATCTGATCGCGAGCCTTGCGAATACCGCCGCGGGCCTTTTTCACGGCTTAAACGTGCTTTGGGCCGGTTTCTACCTGGTTAAACACGACGCGTTGGTGCTGGGCCCGTTTCAAGGCCCCATCGCCTGCAGCCGAATCAAGCTGGGTCACGGCGTTTGCGGGCAGAGTTGGGCACAACGCAAAACCATCGTTGTCGACGATGTTGATGAATTTCCTGGGCACATTGCCTGCTCAAGCGCCTCGAAGTCAGAGATCGTCGTGCCAATCTTGAGGCAAAATCAGGTCGTTGGAGTGCTGGATATTGACAGCATTCACCTCAAGGATTTTAGTGACATTGATCGAGTGGCGTTGGAGGATCTCACTCGCGTCTTGTCGACCAAGTTTTAAGCCTCCGGCGGGGCTCGCCGTTTGGCCTTGAAAAAGGCCTTGAGCCGCGCCGAACTCGCCGCTGCCAGAATACCCCCTCGCGTTACGACATGATGGTTCAAATAGGCCGACTCAAAAAAGTGCTGTTGCGAGCAAACCGCTCCAGCCCTCGGCTCATTGGCGCCAAACACCAGGGTTTGAAGCCGCGCATGAACCATCGCGCCGGCACACATTGCGCAGGGTTCTAATGTGACATAAAGCGTAGCCGGCACGACGCGATAATTCTTCAGCGCTTGTGCAGCCTGCCGGAGCGCCACGACCTCAGCATGGGCCGTTGGGTCCTCATCCGCGATCATTCGGTTATGCCCACGGCCAATGACGACCCCATCAGAGACCACCACCGCGCCCACCGGCACTTCTCCTAGGCGTTCAGCTAATTCCGCCTGCTCCAGCGCGAGCATCATGTAGCCTTCATCTCGATCCAGGTCGCTGATCGGCGCCGTTTCAGCTTCGTTATCGACTTTGTTGATCAAGACAATCCAATCCCAAACAGCGCGCCATGAAACGTGTAAACGCAGAAGGTTACCCCACTGGCTAATCCCAATGTCAGACCATCAAAGATCCAACGGGGCGCCGGTTTGGGTTTATTTTTTTGTCTCCTAGACGCCGTCATGGCCGAGGTCACCACCAAAATAAAAAAGCAACCAAACATCAGCCAAGCATGCAGGTCCGGGTTAACCGCCAAATGCGTCAGGGCCCAAAGGCTGACCCCAAGGGTCATCGGATGTTGAACGCGATACCGCGTCCATCCAGGAACATTTGCTGCAATTAAGCAGAAAAAGGCCGCAAACATGAGCCAAGGACTCAGCATGACCACCCAAGGCAAACTGGGCGCCTCGATTGCAAGATTCGGGTCATAACCCACAACGATCAAACCAAGTCCAAATAGGCTCATTAAACTGAACAACGCCAGATAGAGCGCTGTCGGTATGAACGTCTGGATGCGCTGCCGGATGGGTTGGATGAGCATCGCCCCATGAGGGCCAAAAAATAAGCATAAACCCACATAGAACATACCGACCTCCTCGAGTCTGAGTCTGAGCCTTAAACCAAGCGCAATTGATCCTATTGTCGTGACCCAATCTAGAATTATGTTAGATTTTTTTGAGTCAGACCCTGATTAAAACCACTTTTCTTATTCGAGCATTTATCGATCAAGCCCTCAAGGCACAATTAAGGATCCCATCAAAGCCGAGCAGCGCGTTAGCCCTGTGAAGGCGCCTGTATTTTGTCCTAATGAGGTGACCGATTGACCGACGCAATGCGATTTCACTAGGATCCACCCATTACGTGCATAACGGAGCCCTCACCTTGCGGAGAGAGGGATATGATCGACTGATTTATGGGTCCCTTAGTCGCTTAGAAATCCAAGTACCTGAACTTAATGAGCACATCCAAACACTAGGTTAGCGCCGAGAAATTAAGCTCAGCATCACCCCGCCAAATAAACTGCAAACCCTGACCGTGAGCGCGGGCGACCGCTCGCGCCTGAAAGTGCGCGCGCGTCGCCTGAACCAAGACCGCGTCCGTCGAGCCGACCAACCAACCCTTAACCCGTTCGATTTCGGGGTGGTCTGCAATAAAAGTTTGTAACACGTCCGGGGCAAGGCCTGGTCTTGGAAAAATAACGCGATGTTGAAACAACGGCGCCTTGATGCCAGCCTCAAGGCGTGCTGTCTGATCAAAGCAATACTCGGGCGCTAGGGCCGCAGGAAGCCGACCCTGTGACGATAATTGATCAATATCCTTTGATAACGCAGCCAACGATGGATGTACCCCCTTTGATCGTTTGGTTTGCAAAACCCAGTCTGCCGCCGCAATCTGCTCTTTGATCAAGGGCGACAAATAAGCATCCGCAAGCAATCTAGGCGCATCGAGCCCATCGACCAACGTGACCACTTTCGCCAGTGCGTAGCCCTCTGCTTGACTGGTCAGGGCCGCAAGACGGCTGGCCTTAGCAACGCCACTGGCCTCGAACACCAACGCGCTAAAATCGTCCTGCCGCAACCTGGCCAACTGGGCGGCAAGGTCCGCGCTGATCTGGCAACAGGCGCAACCGTTGGTTAGAGAAAGGGTTGTGCCTCGCTGGCCAGCAATCAGGGCCTCGTCCACCGCGAGCGCACCCAAATCATTCACGATGACCGCAAACGGTTGCACCGCGTCAGCAAGCATTCGGTTGATCAAGGTCGTTTTTCCCGCACCAAGATAACCGGCAATCACGGTTAGTGGGCGATCCTGTAGGCGATCCTTGGATGATTTAAGCGGTTTCAATGGGGGCCACGCTTCCTTCGAACACGGTTGCGACAACCCGAATATCTTTGATCAGCAATGGGTCGACCGTTAAGGGGTTGTCCGACAGCACGGTTAGATCGGCGCGTTTACCCGCCCTGAGACTCCCCGTGAAGGTCTCAATACCGAGTATTTTGGCCGCATTAAGGGTGACCGCCGCCAATGCTTGCTCGGGCGTCAGGCACTCTGCAGCCCCCATCTGCTCACCTTGGGCATTGATGCGGTTCACCGCGACCCACATATTGAGCAAGGGCTGAGCCGGCGCCATCGAAAAATCCGAATGCAGGGCCGTTGTGATGCCGGCGTCGAAACAGGTTTTTAAGCGCCCCATCGTTGAGGCCCGTTCATACCCCACGGACAGTTCCGCATAGCGTCCTGACAATTCGTGCAGATAATAAATATTCGCCGAAACCGATGCGCCCAGTCCTTTCGCGCGCTCGATTTGCTCTGGCGTTGCATACCCCATGTGCTCCAGCGTAAAGCCATGCAACAGCCTTGGATGCTCGGCCTGGGCCTTTGCCAAGCCGTCTAGAGCAACTTCAACCCCCATATCACCGGTCACATGAACATGGATCTGGTAACCCGCCCGCCAAAAATTCAGAATATGCTCGTGCAGCACCTCGGGCGCGGTGAGCCACTCACCCACATGCCCGTCTAGATAACCTGGCGCCAATAGCTGTGCGAGCTGGGAAAAAAACGCCCCATCGGAAAACAGTTTCACTCGGGCTCGAAAATTCAGTCGATGACTGCTGTTCGAGGACAAGTTCGATAGCAACGTTTGGGTTTCTTCAAAGCTGCGATTATGAGTAATCACGGCGCCATGCGGGACTTGCTCGATTCGAAAGGGTGTGTCGTCGCGTTCAAAAATCTTAACCGTTGTCGCCAACTCTCGCTCAAAGTCGAACAAACCTACAGCCAGGTCCCCAATGGTTGTGTGACCACCGGCGTGCACGACTTGCTTTAATCGTTCAAGACCGAGTGTGAATCGTGTGTCTGAAAGGATGTAAGGGTTTAACTTTTGGATCGCAAACGCCAAGCCATTTTCGAAGAAACGACCCGCCTCAAAATCGATCTGCGCGCGACCCGAAATCGACGCCTCGGTGATGCCAAGCTGCGCCATGCATGCGGCATTCATATGCAACTCATGGAAAGATCGGTTCCACGCAACGATCGGCCGGTCGGCATCAATGGCGTCCAGGCGATCTCGGTGCATTGTTCCATGCCAGAGATCATGATGACCCCAAAAAATCAGAATCTCGTCGTCTACCGTTGCACTGATGCGCTGCATTTCTTGGTCAAAGGCGTGCGACGTGAGCGATGCCGGGACCTCGCACCAGGGCAGCGTCCATGGCATTGCCGTTATAAAGTGCATCGGGAGAATCACCGCCGCCATTGCAGGGTGCAGATGCGGGTCAATGAACCCTGGCACGATCACGCAGTCCTGAAAGGTCTCAATGATTTGATAATCGTCGCGTATCAGCCATGGTGAGAGGCTCTCAAGACTCCCCACTTCAAGGATCTCGCCATCACGAACCGCAATCGCCGTCGCCTCTGGCAACGAAGGGTTCATCGTGATGATATTTTTAGCGACATAAACCTCGATCATTGTGACTCCTTGGTTCTTCTTTGGATCCATGCTCAGGGTAACGCTCGCAAACGGTTGCGATACAGTGGCCAACCGATCCCCTCTGCGACCCTTAACCGACAAAAGCCGCTAGCGCGTCGCAGCACTTCACCATGCTCTGCGAACCCCGTGCCCCCAGGTGAGACCGCGTGGCTTACCCTAGCGCTCTTGATTCGCTACCCACCAACGCGAATGGCGCTGGGATTTTCTTGGCGAAATCCTCGACGAAGTCCTCGACACAGTCCTCGCGCAGACGCCATTTATTAATCCGCTGCCACAAGCTGCGTCAAATGTTCTATCACTGCCGCACCGAGGGCGACTTCCTCCTCGGGATGCTCGGCGCAGATTTTTAGGTTGAACATTTTGCATCCAGCCCGGGCATAGGGTGCTAATTGCGCCGCAACCTCAAAAGGCGTCCCAGCAGGCGTATAGCGTTCAAACTGCTCAAAAGGGATTTTATAAAACGCTTCCATACCGGACTTCACCGCGGCCTTGGCCGTTTCAGCACTGTCCCAGTCAACCCCAACCCAAGGCTGGTAACCGTGACACCAATCCACGTTGTTTCGGCCAAGAGCGATGGCTTCCGCTTCGATCATTGCGACCGCTTGCGCATAGCGTTTGACCGAGCACCATACCCCAATCCAGCCATCGCCAAACCGTGCAGTGCGCTTAAGCGCAGCATCAGACCGACCGCCCACCAGCGTTGGAATCGCAATTGCAGGCGTCGGCCGAATGACCGCATTGTCGATTTCAAAGGCTTGCCCCGAGAAAGACACGGTCTCACCTCGAAGCAGCCCTTGAATGATCGTCAAGGATTCGTTGGCGCGAACACCCCGCTGCCGAGGATTAACCCCGCACACGGCAAGCTCGTGCGGATCTTCACCACCAATACCAACCCCAAACGTAAACCGTCCGGGCGCAACTCTCGCCATCGACGCCAACTGCCGGGCCACGGGCAGCGGATGTCGCAAAGGCAATAAATAAATACTGATCATGACACCCAAATTAGGGTGCAGTTGAGCAAGCGCTGCGGCCTCAACAAACCCATCAGCCCCCGCACCATTGCGAAAAGAGACATGATCGGCTAAGAACACATGCGTGAAGCCCCCGACATCAATCTCATTCAGCAACGCCAGCCGATCCGCCCACTGCAGCGACCACAACTGACTGGGCGTTGCCAGTCCAAATTTCAAATCCATATCGCATTACCTTGCCATAGCGTTACAACGCGTTGTATCAGAGGCCCAAGGCCTCTTCATCCAGGTCCAACATCACCCGACCCGCCAACTCCATGACCGGCTCGCCCACCATCATATGTTGAGAGGCAACGTGCACATCTCTAAAATGTTGCTGAAGGCAGGAGTCTTCATACACCGAGGTCCCACCCATCACGGAATACATCTTGTCGATCACGTTAATCGAGGTATTGACCAGGTGAACGGTTGCGGTTCGAAGGCCGCGGCGATCGTCCAGACTTGCAGGCCCCAATTGCGCCTGATCCCAAGCTTGCGCAATGCGCTGATAAAACAGACTCCTTGCAGCGCTCAGGGCCGTCTCTGATGCCGCGAGTTCAATATGCAAAGACGGGCGCAGGGACAAGGGCCGGCGGCTGCCCTGGGGCGTCTTTTGCTTGGACACTTTAATGACTTCCTGCAAGCAGGCTGTGGCCATCCCCAAACAAATCGCGCCAATGGGGCAACCGAGCAGCGCAAATTTAGGAAATTGATAGATCGGTCTTGAGGCATGCGGCGTGTCTTCAACATTGCCAGACAATCGGACCGCTGGCACCCAAACATTCTCAGCGATGTAATCGCTCGACCCGGAGCCCCGCAGGCCGGACACATGCCAGTTATCTTGAATCTCAATTTCGCCCGGTTTGAAAAACACGCGGGTTAAGGGCGCGTCGCGCCTGACCCGTTCCCCGTCTGCAGTCACCTCATGAACACCGCCCGAGATCCAAGCCGCATTACGACACCCTGAGCCCCAGCGCCAATGGCCATTGACTCGATAACCAGGAACACCCTTCTGGCTTTCAAAACAGACCGAGCCACTATCGGCAAAGACCCCACTGGTAATGACATTGGGGTCTTTTAACATCTCCTCGAGCTGCGCCTGAGGCAGCGCCCCAAATAAGTATTGTGATGTCGCCCCAATGAACACGCACCAGGCGGTTGAACCATTGGCCTCGGCTAACACTTCGCAAATTTGACAGAAAGTTTCTGGCGACACCCCAAGCCCGCCCAAATCCTCTGGCACAACCAACCGATAAAAGCCGTGATCCGCCAATTGGCCCGCAAGATCTTGGGGGATTTGACGGGCTTCATCGATCTCTCGACGGCGGCGACCAAGCTGCTCTTGTAAGGCTCTTGCCGAGTTAATGAGTTCGGTCTCATGTGACCGGGACACGGTATTCATCATCTTCTCCAATGGATTTCTAGGCCCAGGTACAGGCTTACTAGGTGACCAGCCCTCACTGTATCATTAATAAAAACAGCTTGGCATTCGAATCCTTTGCCGTTCACCGCGCGCCAGATCGAGCACGCTGCACAGGACGAACGAATGAAGTTAAGGTATCATGAGCGCGCGCAGCGGGGAGCTTGCAAGCGGTCAAACCGCCAAGACCCGCAACAACCCGCACCCTATCGTTCAACTCAAGCCGCCAGCTCAGAAACCTTGACCTGGTCTAATCGCAACGGATAAAGCACGATGATCAATAGCCAATATAGAAAGCCGTTACCCGGAACCACCTTAGACTACTTCGATACAAAGGAAGCGATTGAGGCCTTAGCCCCGGGCAGCTATCGCAAGCTACCTTACACCTCGAAAGTACTCGCTGAGAACCTCGTCAGACGGTGTGACCCAAGCCTGCTTGACGCCGCGCTCATGCAGTTGATCGAGCGCAAGCGCGATCTTGATTTTCCCTGGTATCCGGCGCGCGTGGTCTGTCATGACATCCTGGGCCAAACCGCCTTGGTTGACCTTGCTGGGCTAAGGGACGCCATCGCCGCAAGGGGTGGGGATCCGGCGCAAGTGAACCCGGTTGTACCAACGCAGTTAATCGTTGATCACTCCCTGGCGGTTGAACATGCTGGCTTCGACCCCAATGCCTTTGAAAAAAACCGCGCCATCGAAGATCGACGCAACGATGATCGCTTTCACTTTATTGACTGGACCAAAACCGCTTTTGAGAATGTTGATGTGATCCCACCGGGTAACGGCATCATGCATCAAATTAATTTGGAGAGAATGTCACCGGTCATCCACAACCAAGACGGCATTGCCTTTCCCGATACCCTCGTTGGAACCGACAGTCATACCCCTCACGTTGATGCGCTCGGCGTCATCGCCATTGGCGTCGGCGGGCTCGAAGCAGAAAGCGTCATGCTCGGCCGCGCGTCCTACATGCGCCTACCTGACATCATCGGCGTTGAGCTCACCGGAACGCGTCAACCCGGCATTACAGCCACCGACATTGTGCTCGCACTGACCGAGTTCCTGCGGGCAGAACGGGTCGTTTCATCGTACCTTGAGTTTTTCGGGGCAGGCGCTGCTGCTCTAACTCTGGGCGACAGAGCAACGATCTCGAATATGACGCCAGAGTTTGGGGCGACCGCCGCCATGTTTTACATCGATGAAAAAACCATTGATTACCTGACCCTCACAGCAAGGGCACCCGAGCAGGTTCAGTTGGTTGAAACCTATGCTCGCCAAACCGGCTTGTGGGCAAGCGAACTTGTTGAGGCCGACTATGAGCGGGTTTTAACCTTTGATTTGTCGACCGTCGGCCGCAACATGGCTGGTCCGTCCAATCCGCATCGCCGGGTCGCAACCAGCGAGCTTGCAAGTGCCGGCATTACCGGCTCAAGCGAGCATGACCCAAGCCTGATGCCCGATGGCGCGGTCATCATCG